>JAIRVA010000065.1 GCA_031254155.1 Propionibacteriaceae bacterium | reverse complement strand
CAGCGGGACGAGTTGCGCGACGACGTGAAAGACGAAGACTTCGCCGGCCTGGGGGGCGTCCACGAGGTCACGACGACCGAGGAGTCCATCGCGCTCAATCGCCCCGCGCAGCCGTCCATCATCATCGCTTCGTCGGGCATGGCGACCGCTGGCCGGGTTGTCCACCACCTCGAGCACATGCTGCCCGACGCGCGCAACACGGTCGTGTTCACCGGCTACCAGGCGCACGGTACCCGCGGGCGGCAACTGCTGGACGGCGCCACCCAGGTCAAGATGTACGGGCGGTACGTCCCGGTCCGGGCCGAGGTGCTGATGGACGACGGCTTCTCCGTCCACGCCGACGCCTCCGACCTCATCGACTGGCTGCGCGCGCTCACACCCCGGCCCGACACGGTGTTCTGCGTCCACGGCGAGGATGGCGCACCGGCCCTCGCGGAGCGCATCACCCGGGAACTGGGGCTCATCGCCGTCGTACCCCGGGCGGGCGAGAAGATCCGCCTGACGCGCTAGGGAACCGATGATTTACGCTGTGTTGCCAGCCGGGCGTCAGGCGGGATGAGATACGCTTACGACATGTTGTAAGTGGACTGGACGTCCACCGCAACATGTCGTAAGCGTAGATCGCCCGTCTTGACGTTCGGATGGCGGCACATGGTAGATCATCGTTTCCCTAGGCTCGTACCACCCCGACAACTCATCGAAGGAGACCCCATGGCCACGCCCCACATCACCGCCGAACCCGGCGATTTCGCCCCCGCCGTCCTCATGCCCGGCGACCCCAAGCGCGCCGAACGCATGGCCCGCCTGATCCTCGACTCGCCCCGCCTCGTGACCGATGTCCGCGGCATCCTGGGTTTCACGGGGACGTACGCCGGTGACGGCCCCCACCTGGGCCGCCCGCTGTCCGTCATGGCGTCGGGGATGGGCATGCCGAGCATCACGATCTACGCCACCGAGTTGTTCCGGTGGTACGGCGTGGAGCGCATCATCCGCGTCGGTACGGCGGGCGGCATCGCCCCGGCCGTCGCGGTCGGCGACGTGGTCGTCGGCGTGGGTGCCCACACGACCTCCTCGATGAACGAGTTGCGCATTCCGGGCACGCACTTTTCCGCGGTGGCGGACTTCACCATGGCCGCCGCCGCGATGCAGGCCGCCGGGGCGGGTCTGCGTGTCCACGCCGGTACGGTCATCTCCGAAGACCACTTCTATTTCAAGGTCCCGGGCCAGGTGGAGGCGCTCGCCGCGTACGGCGTCCTCTGCGTCGAGATGGAGGCTGCGGCGCTCTACGGCGTAGCCGCCGAGCACGGCAAGGGCGCGCTGGGCGTCTTCACCGTCTCCGACCACCTCACCACCGAGGGTACGAACATGACCGCCGCCGAGCGGGAGACCCACTTCCAGGACGCACTGACACTCGCTGTCGCGGCCGCTTTCGCCTGAGAGCCCGTTCACCCGAACAAGGCCGCGTTCAGGTCGGTCTTGATGGCGGCGAGCCGGGTCCCGGCCGCCGCCCGGGCCTGGGTCAGGTCTTCGAAGCTGGCCGCCGTCCCGACCGGTTCCCGGACCTCCAGGTAGCATTTCACCTTGGGTTCCGTCCCGGAGGGGCGGACAACCACGCGGTCACCCCGGTCGGTGGTCAGCAGGACCCCGTCGGTCGGCGGCAAGCCGTGCCAACCCGTGGTGAGATCGACGACACCGGTCACCGCCGCCCCGGCCAGGGTTGTCAGCGGGTGGGCGTGCAGCCCCGCCATGACCCGGGGGATCTGGGCAAGGTCCGTGAACCGCGCGGCCAGCTGGGCCGAGAGGTAGAGGCCGTGGCGGCGCGCCAGTTCGTCGAGCAGATCCATGATGCCCTGCCCCTCGCTCTTCAGCCGCGCCGTCAGCCGGGCGACCGCGACCGCGGTAGAGAGTCCGTCCTTGTCGTGCACCAGATCGGGACGGACACAGTAGCCGATGGCTTCCTCGTACGCGAAGGCCATCCCGGGCACCCGGCCCATCCACTTGAACCCCGTCAGGGTGGTGACGTACGGCCGGCCGTAGTCGGCGGCGATGCGCTCCAACTGTCGCGACGAGACGACCGAATTGACCAGCACCCCGTCGCCACCCGCCTGGGCGACGTGCTCGCCCAGGATCGCGCCCAGTTCGTCACCGTGCAGCATCCGCCAGCCCTGCCGGGGGTCATTGACGGCGACGGCGCACCGGTCGGCGTCGGGGTCGTTGGCGATGACGACGTCCGCGGCCACCTCGACGGCCAGGGCCACGGCCCGGTCGATGGCCCCCGGTTCCTCGGGGTTCGGGAAGGCCACGGTCGGGAAGTCCGGGTCGGGGTCCTGCTGGGCGGCCACACTGATGACATCGTCGAACCCGGCCCGCGCGAGGGCCGCCCGCGCCGGGGCGCTGCCCACCCCGTGCATCGCGGTGTGGACGATGCGGATGGGGCCCGCGGGCCGGGGCCCGGCGGCGATGGCCGCGAGGTAGGACTCCATGACCTCGTCGCCGCAGTCGGTCCACCCCGTGGCCCGGGGTACCTGGTTGGCCGGGCCGGCGGTGGCGATCAGGGCGGCGATACCGGCGTCGTACGGCGGGACGATCTGGACCCCCCGCTCGGGGTCGGTGACGAGGCGCCCGCCGAGGTAGACCTTGTAGCCGTTGTCGTGGGCCGGGTTGTGGGAGGCTGTCACCATGACCCCGGCGTCCGCGCCCAGGTGCCGGACGGCGTACGCCGTGAGCGGGGTCGGGACCCGGTCCGGCAACAGGAGCGCCTCGCCACCGGCGGCCGTGATGACCGCCGCGGTGTCCAGGGCGAACTCCCGCGAGTGGTACCGGGCGTCGTTGCCGATCACAACCCGTGGCCGCTCGACGCGGTGGCTGAGGAAGTCGATGAGCCCCTTCGCCGCCTGGATGACGACCGCCCGGTTCATCCGGTTGGGTCCCGCGGCCATGACGCCGCGCAACCCCGCCGTACCGAACTGTAAGCGGGTCCGGAAGCGGTCCGCCAACTCGCCCCGCGCGGCCGCATCGGTCGTCGCCCGCGCCATCAGCTCCCGGAGCTCCGCCTGGCAGGACTCGTCGACATCGTCGGCAATCCAGGCCGCGACGGCCTCCCCCAGCTTGGTCATGCCTCCCCTTTCCTACCCCAGTTCGTCAAGAATCGCGGCGGTGCCGGACAGGCCGAGGCGGGTGGCCCCCGCTTCGATCATAGCCTCGGCCGCTTCGAGGGTCCGGATGCCACCGCTGGCCTTGACCTGGAGTTGGGGACCCACCGTGTCCTTCATCAGGCGGACGGCCTGGGTGGTGGCACCGCCCGCCGGATGGAAGCCGGTCGAGGTCTTGACGAAGTCCGCGCCGGCGGCCTTAGCGGCTTGACAAGCCAGGACGATCTCTTCGTCGGTCAGGACAGCGGATTCGATGATGACCTTGAGCACGGTCGGCGCCGGCACGGCCTGCCGGACTGTGTCGATGTCGAGGTAGACGCCCTCCCAGTCGCCGGCCTTCGCCAGCCCGAGGTTGATCACCATGTCGACCTCGTCCGCGCCCCGGGCCACGGCCAGTGCCGCCTCCGCCGCCTTGGTCTCGGGTGCGTGGGCGCCGGACGGGAAGCCGCACACGACGGCCACGTGGAGGCCGCGGGCATCGATGGGTAGCAGGGACGGACTGACGCAGACGGAGTACACCCCGAGGGCGACACCCTGGTCCACCAGGCGGGCCACGTCGGCCGCGGTGGCTTCGGGCTTGAGCAGGGTGTGGTCGATCATCTGGGCGAGTTCGCGACGGTTCATGGGTCCTCCTTCGTGAGTACGGGCACTGCACCCGCTTGCGTCCAGCCTAATACGCCGGCACACGGTCAAGGACCACCCCAGCCGGAACCAGCGGGGCCACCGCCACCGACCAGGCCCCGGCGAGCGCCTCGCGGGCGCGGGCGAACGCGTCGGGGGTGTCCGTGTGCAAGGTCAGGAGCGGCTGGCCGGCCCGGACCGGGTCGCCCGGCTTGGCGTGCATCACCACACCGGCCCCGGCCTGGACGGCGTCCTCGCGGCGGGCCCGGCCCGCGCCGAGACGCCACGCCGCCACACCGACTTTGAGCGCATCCAGACTCGCCAGGTACCCCGACTGTTCACAGACGACGTCCTCGGTGCAGGTCGCCCAGGCCAGTGGAGCCGCCTGATCGCCGCCCTGGGCGGTGATCAGCCGCCGCCAGGTGTCCATCGCCCGGCCGTCGCGCAGCGCCGCGGCGAGGTCCGCTTCGCGCAGCCGACCCGCCAGCGCGACCGCTGCGGGGCTGTGGGCGGCGATCCCGGCGCCAGCCACCCCGCGGGTCTCGGCCGCCCAGGCGGCGCCGTCCAGCATCTCGCGGGCCAGGGCCAGCGTCAGATCGACCACGTCCTTAGGCCCGCCGCCGGCGAGTACCTCGAGCGACTCCCGGACCTCCAGCGCGTTGCCCGCGGTCAGACCGAGCGGGGTCGACATGTCAGTCAAGAGCGCCACGGTGTGGACGCCGTGGTCCTCCCCGATCCCCACCATCGTGTGGGCCAGCTCCCGCGCGCGGGCGAGATCGGTCATGAACGCCCCGCTGCCACACTTGACGTCGAGGATCAGCGCCGAGGTGCCCTCGGCGATCTTCTTGCTCATGATGGACGAGGCGATGAGCGGGATCGAGGCCACCGTCCCCGTGACGTCGCGCAGCGCGTACAACTTCCGGTCCGCCGGCGCGAGCCCGGACCCGGCCTGGCAGATGACCGCGCCGACCTCGCGCAACTGCGCCGTCATCTCGTCGTTGGTGAGCGCTGCCCGCCAGCCGGGGATGGATTCCAGCTTGTCGAGCGTACCGCCGGTGTGGCCGAGACCACGCCCGCTGAGCTGGGGCACGGCGACGCCGAAGCTCGCCACCAGCGCTGACAGGGGCAAGGTGATCTTGTCACCCACCCCCCCGGTCGAGTGCTTGTCGGCGGTCGGCCGCGGCAGCCCGGAAAAGTCCAGCCGCTCGCCCGAGGCGAGCATGGCGTCGGTCCAGCGGTTGAGTTCGGCCCGGTCGAGGCCGTTGAGGAAGACCGCCATCAGCAGGGCGGACATCTGTTCTTCGGCGACCACACCGCGGGTGTAGGCGTCGATG
>JAIRVA010000306.1 GCA_031254155.1 Propionibacteriaceae bacterium | reverse complement strand
AGCCGGAGCGCCGCCAGGAGCACCGTCACGATGGGTTCCGCGCCCAGTTGGATCTCGTCACCCGAGACGACGACGGGTACCCCGGCTGCCTCGCACGCCACCTCGTACCGCGCGAAATCGGACCGCCGCCGCACGAGTACGGCCATGTCCTCCCACGCGATGCCGTCCGTGAGGCGGGCGTGCCGCAACCGGGTGGCCACCCACCCGGCCTCGGCCAGCGAGTCGGTGAAGACAACCTTGGCCGCCTCCCCCGGGCGGTCCGGAGTGAGGTGACGGTACGCGTCGAGCGCCCCGAGCGCGGTCCCCGGTGGCAGGGGGAGGCGTTGCCGCAACGGCCCACAGGCGGCCTCGACCGCGCCGGCCACGTCGAAACCCCGCTGGAGACACACCATGGCCCCGGCCGAGGGGGTCAGGCGGGCCCCCCGGAAGCCGTACACCTGCCGGTCGGGGTCGACGGCGAGAATGAGGGGCGTCGACGGACCGGCCAGCACGGCGAGCACACCCGCCTGGACGGGGTCCATGTCCTCCGCATTGTCGACCACGACCAGCGTTTGAGGTGGCCGTACCTCCGCCAACACCCGCTCGTCCCGCAGCACTTCACCCGCGCGGATCAGTAATTCCCCGTAGTCCTGGACCGCGGCCAGCCCGAGGATGTCCAGGTACTCCTCAAAAAACCCCGCCAGCGCCACCCAGTCGTCGCGGCCCTCGGCAGCCCCGCGCGCCCGGACATCAGCGGGGGTCAGACCCTCCCGCTGACAAGCCGCGATGGCTTCCCGGACGCTCGCCGCGAACGCCGGGGTACCCCGGGCGGGCGCGAACCGCTCCGGCCAGGCCGCGGGCGCCTGGCCCGCCAGGATCTCCCGGACGTACGCGTCCTGGCGGGCGGCGGCGAGGACGGTCACGGACTCGGACGCGTACTGCTGCAACACCGACTGGCTAAAGCTGTAGAACGTCGTGGCCCAGACCCGCGACGCCGCCGGCGGTGACACCCGCCCGATCCACGCGGCGACGTCGAGGCGCGCCCGCCTGGACCCAGCGAAAAACCAGACACCCGCCCCGTCAGCCGCGGCCCCGAGGGCCGCGTGGCGGAGCGCCGTCGTCTTCCCGGTCCGCGGCCCGCCGAGCACGGTGAGCACCCCCGCCCGGTGGCCGGCCACCGCCTGCTGGCCCGCGGTCAGCGGCGGACTCGCGTCCACGGCGGGGTACACCAGGCGGTAAGAGATCGTCATGCCCCTATCCCACCACCCCGCTCCGACATTTCGCCACTCGCCCCTGATCTGCCCCTGGTCGACGGGACGTACGCCGAGTCGTGTACCCCTCACCCGCCCCAACCCGCTACATTTGGATAGTCAGCCCACGATGGAGGTTTTTATGTCCGACGCCGCAGCCCAACCTGCCACCCTGCCCGCTCCCCTCAGCGCCCCGTCCGCGATCCTGTCCCTGGAAGCGCCCGCCCCCATGACAGCGGTCGCCACGACGCAGGCGCCGGCGATGGCCCCGCCGGTCGAGGCCGCACAGGTTCCCGTACTGGACGAAAAAGTCGCCTCCTTCATGAAGCAGATCGAAGACGCCGAAACCAAGTCACCCGAGTTCTCCGCCCAGGCCGACGCGGTCCGCGCGATGGGCGACACCGACATCCGCCGGGCGGCCGAAACCTCCAACCGGCTGCTCACCGCCCCCGTCAAGGCGATGAACGAGGGCGGCCTCGCCCAGGGCTCGACGGTCGGCAAGACGCTGCTCGACCTGCGGCGGACCATCGAGTCCCTCGACCCCCACGAGGACCAGAGCTTCAAGAAGAAACTGTTCGGCATCGTCCCGTTCGGCAAGAACGCCCAGGATTACTTCCGCAAGTACCAGTCGTCGCAGGACCACCTGAACGCCATCCTGCACTCGCTGCGGTCAGGCCAGGACGAGCTGACGCGGGACAACGTCTCCCTCAACATGGAAAAACAGAACCTGTGGCAGACGATGGGCCGCCTCAACCAGTACGTCTACATCGCCGAGAAGCTCGACTCCCAGCTCACAGCCCGGGTGGCCGAGATCCAGATGACCGATCCGGTCCGCGCCAAGGCGCTGAACGAGGACGTGTTGTTCTACGTCCGCCAGAAGCACCAAGACCTGCTCACCCAGCTGGCGGTGTCGATCCAGAACTACCTGAGCATCGACATCATCATCAAGAACAACATCGAGCTGATCAAGGGCGTGGACCGGGCCTCGACCACGACCGTCGCCGCGCTGCGGACCGCCGTCATCGTCGCCTCCGCCCTCGGCAACCAGAAGCTCGTCCTCGACCAGATCACCGCCCTCAACACGACGACGTCCCAGCTCATCCAGCGGACCTCGGAGATGCTGAAGGAGAACTCGGCCAGCATCCAGGAGCAGGCGGCCAGTTCAACCATTGGCGTCACCCAGCTCCAGGAGGCCTTCAAGAACATCTACGAGACGATGGACTCGATTGACTCGTTCAAGGCCAAGGCGCTGACGAACATGGCGACCACGATCTCGGTCCTCGAGCAAGAGGTCTCCAAGTCCCGGTCGTACCTCGAACGGGCCCAGAACCACCCCGCGGCGATCCAGCTGGACAGCCGCCTGAGCGTCGAGGCGTAGTGCCATGGGTCTCTTCGATTGGTTCAAGGACGACCCGGGGCCCAAGGCCCCGGAACTGCCCGCCGCCCCGACCGCGCAGGACATCACGGCCGCGCTCGACACGATGGACGCCAAGACGGCCTCCTCCGCCGTGTCGCCCGCGGTCACCGCGCGGGTGCGGCGGATCACGCAGCGGTTGCGCGAGACCCTGCCCCGCATGAGCAACGCCGGTCTGACCTCGGCCGACCAGTACGCGCTCATCGCCACCGCCACCAGCTATCTGCCGCAGACGGTCGGCAGTTACGTCCGGCTGCCGCGCGACTGGGCGGACTCGCGCCCCGTCGACGCCGGGCGGTCGTCGCTGCTGGTGCTCATCGACCAGTTGGATCTCCTGGCCGAGACCGTGGACAAGATCTACGACGCGGTCCTGGCGAAGGACGCCGAGGCACTGGTCGTCCACGGCCGCTTCCTGGCCGAGAAGTTCGCCCCCGGCCGTGGGCCCCTCGTACCCGCACCGGCCAAGCCCGCGGCACCGGCCTCGACGCTGGACCTGGGGTAAGCGATGTCCGACGACCGCGATCCCACCGCACTGATGAACGAGTTCACCCGGCAGGCGCCGGGCCTGCTGGACCAGGTGCTGTCGAAGCTCCGGACCATCAACGCTGACCAGGCCGACGCGATCGCGGGGCTCACCCCCGATCCCTTCGACTTGTCCCACCTCGACCCGGCGGCGCCCGGCGCTTTCGGCGGCCTGGCTGACGCGAGCCCGGCGACTGGCAGTCCGACGGCGGCGCTCCCGCCCGCGGAACCCACGCCACCCGCGGAACCCACCCCTAAGACACCCCCGCAGAGCTTGGACGAACTTCTGGGCGAACTCGATTCCCTCACCGGTCTCGCCTCGGTCAAGGAGGAGATCCACCGCCAGTCGGCCATCCTCCGCATCCAGGGACTGCGCCAGAAGGCCGGGCTGAAGGATCCGACGGTCACGCGTCACCTCGTCTTCGTCGGCAATCCGGGTACGGGCAAGACGACGGTCGCCCGCCTGGTCGGCGGGATCTACCGCGCGCTCGGCCTGCTCTCGAAAGGCCACCTGACGGAAGTCGACCGCTCGGAACTCGTCGCCGGGTACCTCGGCCAGACCGCCATCAAAACGGCCGAGGTGGTCGAGAAGGCAGCCGGTGGCGTCCTGTTCATCGACGAGGCGTACTCGCTCGCGGGCGACCAGTACGGCCAGGAGTCGATCAACACCCTGGTCAAAGAGATGGAAGACCGCCGGGGTGACCTGGTTGTCATCGTCGCCGGGTACCCGGGCCCGATGACCCAGTTCATCGCCGAGAACCCGGGGCTCGAGTCGCGGTTCCGCACGACGATCCCCTTCCCCGATTACACCGACGAGGAGCTGGTGGGCATCTTCACGTCGATGGCCGCCAAGGACGACTTTGACGTGCCCGAGGCGAGCGTGCGCGCGTTCCGTAGCCTGCTCGCCCTCCAGCTCCGCGACGAGACCTTTGGCAACGGCCGCTTCGCGCGCAACATCTTCGAGGCCGCCATCGGGAGGCTCGCCTGGCGGCTGAAGGATGTCGCCGAACCCACCCTCGACCAGTTGCGGCAGATCCTGCCGGGGGATATCGCGCCCGAACCGGCACCCCGCGCGCAGTCCCCGGCGGAGGCAAGCTGATGGCCGCCGCCCGCCAGTCCCGCCCTGTCCGGCCCGCCGCGGCGCCCGCGCGCCCGGTCGCCACCACCGCGCCACCGGTTCCCCAGGCCGTGGTTCCGGCCGGTGCGGCGCCGGCCCCGGTCCCCCGACGGATGCCCGGCCCCCGGTTGTACCGGATCATCCGCGCGGTCCTCGTCATTCTGACGCTCGCCGCCTCGGCCGCGTGCGTCGGCAGCCTCGTGATCTCGCAGGCGAACCAGCAAGCCGCCGCGGCCTCGACCGCCCACGCCCAAGACCTGCGGGACCTGCGCGTCGAGGCGGCCGCCGCCCAGTCGGCCGCGCTGGCGTCGTTCACGAGCACGGGCGTGTGGAGCGAGTACGGCGACGCGGCGGCTGAAGTGGACGTGGACCTCCTGGCCGCGGCCGCCAGCGCCCCCCAGTCCAGTGATCTCGGCGAGCTGGCCCGGACCATCCGGGAGTGGCACAACGCCATCGTGATCGCCCACCAGACCGCGGACAACCCGCCCCTGACCACCGTCACGCAGGCCTATCACACGGTGTCGATGACCCTCGACGCGATATCCACGACCGAACAGTCCCGGAGTTCAACTTTCAACAC
>JAIRVA010000290.1 GCA_031254155.1 Propionibacteriaceae bacterium | reverse complement strand
CGGATCACCGTGACGGCCTGGGTGTCCTCGCCGTCGGCGCGGGCCGGCGCCGCGCCCGGCCCGGCGGGGGTCTGGGCGACGGTCGTCTGCCACTCGGGCAGGAAGCGGAGCGCCACCGGGCTCCCGGCCAGATCGCGGGCTTCCCCGCCCTGACCGATGCGGACATCGACATCGAACGTCCCTGGGGCCGTTGCTTTCACGAGGACGGCGTAACTCCCGTCCCCCCGGTCGGTGACGTCGCCAACCATCACCGCCGGATCGCTCGCACTCACCTGGACCGAGCCGCCGAGTCCCGTCACGCCGCCGCCGTTGACATCCCGCGCGTAGACCGTCAGTTGGTACGCGCCGGTGCCGTCGGCCACCTGCGGCCCCTCACTGACCGCGAAGGAAGCCATGGACCGGTCGGCCGGCGCACAGGCGCTGACGAAGGTCACGTTCACCGGCGAGCCCGTGAGCGGCCGGCCACCCAGGCTAGCCGTGACATTGTGGCTGCCCGGAGCGGTACTCGTCACCGGCACGGTCGCGGTACCCGTCAGACCGGTCACGCCCACCGGCGCAGCGAGCGAGACACCGTCATCCGTCGCGAACACCACCGTCTGGCCCGGCAGCGGGTGGCCGAGGGCATCCTTGACCATCGCTGTCACGGTGGTTGTCGCCTTGCCCCCGCAGGGCACCGACGTCAACGCGCCGGCCGTGATCAGGGAGGATTGGAGCAGGTCGGGTACGGGGGGCACGAACGTGAGATGACCGAGCCCGGTCACCTCGGTCTCGGTACCGTCGGCACCGACCACCCGCGCGGCGACCGTCACCGTCTCGGGAGCCGAGTCCCGGACCCAGACCGTCGCCACGCCGTACTCGTTCGGGGTGACCGTCGCATCGCTCAGGGTGGCCGTACCACTCACCGTGAACTCGACCGTACCGTCGGTCACCGGTACCCCGCAGCCATCGGCCCAGAACACGGACAGCGCGTACGCGGAAGCATTGTCCGCAGGTACGCCGCTGGCGGGCAAGAACGTCGCCCGGGCACTGGCGGCGCCGAGGGCGGGGCGGCGGGTGTCGATCCGGAGCTCAACCGGGTCCGCGAGGCGGGTGAGGTGGCCGTCCAGGTCGGCTTGGGCAGTCAGCTCCGGCGGGATCCCGGCGAGGATGGCCGCCTCATCGACGTCCGCGACGACCGTCGCCACCCCGGTCTCATCCGTGGTCACGCGCGTCTCGGCGGACCGGAAACCCCCGGCGGCGGTGACGACCACCGCGGTTCCGGCCATGGGTTGTCCGTGCGTGTCGACCACCCGGACCGTCGCCTCAACTTCGCCCGGACTCACCTCGGGGCCCGTCGCACAAGGGCTGTCGGTGACCACGATCGTACCCACGGCCGTGGTCAGAGCGGAGCGCGCGGGATCCGGGTGGACCGTCGTCAGATCGCGCGACACCACCGCCGACTCGTTACCGGCGAGATCCACCGCCTTCGCCCCGGCTACACCAGTCGTCATCCCGGCGGGCGTCGGCGCCACCCACGTTCCGTCTGCGGCGATGAGCACCCCCTGCGTCAGCGTCCCGTCGGGCCAGGCCAGCGTGACAGTGGTGTCCGGCTCGGTGGTGGCGGTCCCGGCGACCTCGGCAAGGTCAGCCACCGTCACGGCCGGAGCGGGCGGGGCGGTAACGTCAAGCGATGTCGCAACCGGCGCCGAGTCGTTGCCAGCCGCGTCGCGGGCGACGACGGAGAGGGTACCCGCCGACATGCCGACGGGTACGGGTACGAGCCACGTCCCCCGCGTCGCCGTCACCGGTTGGGCCGTGGTCCCGTCGGGCCAGGTTACGACAACGGAAGTATCTGCCTCAGCCAGTCCGGCCACGCGGGCACCGTTGGCGGTCGTCACCGCGGGCGCGGCGGGTACGACGGTGTCGAGCACGCCGGTGGCCTTGGGGCTCGTCCCGGCGTCGTTCTCCGCGACAACCGTGATGGCACCCGACCCGAGACCGGCCGGGGTCGTCACGGACCACGTCCCGTCCGGGGCGACCGCCACCGGGGCTGACTGCGTTGTATCCGGCCAGGTCACGTGGACGAGCGTGCTCGGGTCGGCCGGTGCTGTCACCGTACCGCGCACGAGCGTGGCGTTGGCGGCCGCGATCGCGGGAGCAGCCGGAGCGACCCGGCCCGCCTGCGCGATGCGGAGGGTGCTCGTGTACCCGCGGCGGCCGTCCACCCACTCCAGGTGCACCGTCAACTGGCGGGACAAGGCGGAGCCGTTGGGCGCCACGGTGAGCGTGAGCGTTGCCGGGCCGTGGCCTGACGTCGGCCCGACGCTTACTCCGGCGTCCGCCTCGGCCCGCCAGTCGTCGTCCGGCCCGAAACCGGGAGTGACCGACAGTTCTCCGCCGGAGAAGGGTGCGGACACCTCGACATCCGGCGCGGGCGACCAGCAGTTCCCCGCCGCGTACGACGTCAGAACGGGGCAGGTCGCCGTCGCCGGCCCGGTGTACAAACCAGTCGCGTCCGCGGCCAGGGTGAAGGCCGCCACCGACTGCCACCGTGACGCGAAGGGAACGTCAATCCCCGTCGTGACGAGGCTCGACGCGCCCGGCAGGTAGAGGCGGGCGCTCGTACCCGAAAACGTGAACGGCAGGCCCGGCTGAGCGCCCAGTTGCTCGATCCAGTCCCCGATCATCTGCTCGTTGGCCCACGGGTCGGAGCGGGCGGCCTCGGCGGCGACCAGCCGGCCGAGGTTGGTCCCCGGGACGAACAGATCCGCGAACTTCAGTTCCGCACCCGTGTCGAGCCGGACGTTCAGGGTCGCCGCCGGGTCGTGGCCGACTGGGGCAGCACCCGGGATGGTCCAGTCCGAGACGAGCGAGACGACGCCCGCAAAGTTGGCGGACAGGGCCGCCGTCAGCGTGAGCGGCGGCGCGGTCGCGGCCGTTGGACAGGCCACGACGGGTGTGAGCTTGTCAACCCCCCAGTACTCCTTAAGGAAGGCATCCTGCCGGGCCCGGAATTCGGTCGCCAAACGGCCGGCGAGCTGGGTGTCCGCCAGCCCCTGAAGGCTCCCCCGTTCAATCACCGCGCACCGCGACGTGGCACCGTACAATGCCGTCACCGGCGCCGTGACAGACTCCGTCACCGTGGCGAGCGTCAGCGGGTTCACCGTGTACGTCGCAGCGGGGCCCGACAGTGTGGCCTTGGGGGTCGGTGCCGCCACCGTCACCGGTGGCGGATCGGCGGCGACCGGGACGTACCCGGCCCCGCGGGCCACCGCCTGGCCGGCGGCGGACAGCATGGCGTCGACGAGCGCGCGCACCGGGGACGTCTTGGGCAGGGCCTTGTCGTAGACGAGGTAGTACGCGGCGGTGAACGGGTACGCGCCCGAGCGGACGTTGTCGGCCGTCGGCGCCACGCCGCTCACCGACAGGCTCGCGATGTCTGGCGCATCCCCCCAGACCGCGGCGGCGACGTGGCCGAGGGCGTACCCGAGCGCGCCCGCCTGGCCGTCAAAAGCCTGGACCGCGTCCACGCTCGCGCCCAGCGTGGCGACCCGCTCGCTCGGCGCCGCAGTCAGCGTCTGGCCGCGCATGACCACATCGGCCATCGCCACCTGGGAGACCGAGTCCGCCGGGTACTGGTACGCCGTGATCGCTCCCGCCACACCGCCGACGGCGGCCCAA
>JAIRVA010000235.1 GCA_031254155.1 Propionibacteriaceae bacterium | reverse complement strand
ATCGACCCCGTCGACGTGGTCGGCGGGCTGCGGGTCAACAGTTGGGCGACCCTCGCCGGTGGTCTGTTCGGGATCGGCTTGTTCCTCTGGCTCGTCAAGTTTCGGCCGGGCGGGAACGAGGTCGTCCAGCCCGCGGAGACGCCGGAAGGATAGGGCGTGACCACCATCGGTGATGTGGCCCGGGAGGCCGGAGTGTCCCGGAGCACGGTGTCGTCGGTGCTGACCGGGCGGAAGTTTGTCACTCCCAAGACCCGGCAGCGCATCGAGGCGGCGATCGAGCAGCTCCAGTTTTCGGTCAACGCCGGGGCGCGCGCGCTCGCCACCGCCAGGACGATGACGATCGGCGTAGTCGTTCATCTCCACCAGGGGGTTTTTGAGCCGGCCCTCGCCGCGTACCTGTTCGCGCTGTCCGACGCTGCGCGGGAGTATGGGTACTCGATTATGCTACTGACCGATCCCGACGATGTACGAGCCGTTCGCGATGCCATCGCTGGCCGGCGCGTCGACGGACTCATTCTGCTCGATGTCGTCGATGACGACCCGCGACTCGCACTGATCGAAGCCAAGCGTTTCCCCGCCACCCTGATCGGGATGCCCGAGCAGCGGCACGGCATTGATGCCGTTGATCTCGACTTCGCCGCCGCCGCCGCGATGCTGATCGACCATCTTGCCGAAGCCGGTCACACCGAGGTCATGTTCGTCACTTGGCCGGCCGCGCTCTACCAGACGGGCAGTACGTACGCTGTCCGGTTCGCAGCGTCGGCCCGCGCCCAAGCCGCCATCCGACGGGTTCGGCTGCTGGAGCGCCCCGTGTCGGTCGACCCAGTGGCAGCGCACGACGACCTGATCCGGCTGATCGCTGATCCCGGCAATCCCAGGGCTTTGTTGGTCCACAACGACACCGCGGCCGTCGTGCTGCCCGCCGTCCTCCACGAACTCGGGCTCCGCCTGCCGGATGACCGCAGTGTCGTGTCACTGCACTCCGCCGAACTGGCACGCTTCTTCACCCTTGACATCACGTCGGTGGCGTCGGAACCGTTCGCGGCCTCCAGTCTCGCGGTCACGTTGCTCATGCGACGGCTGGCCGATCCGGACGCACCGGCTGAAACCCGCCTGATCCAGCCCAGTTTGAATCTGAAGGGCAGCGCGCCGGGAGTTGGCTGACCGGGTTTTTGATGACCAGTTGATAACGATTCAGCAACAGCGAACCGGTTCGCCTTGACAAGACCAGGTTAAGCCGAGAGAATTGTTGCGAACCGGTTCGCTGAAGTCGTGGGTGACTTGCGGTCGTGGCCGGTTTCACAACGCCGGAATCCATGTCAAGCAAAAGAAGGCACCATGAGAAAGACTATGAACCACGTCTGGCGGATCGCGGTGGCCGCCAGCCTGTGTGTGAGCGTGACCGCCTGCAGCGGCAACTCAACCCCGTCCCCCAGTGGCAGCGGCGACGCCAGCCGAGGTGCCACCACCTCCGAAATCCGGTTCTGGGATCCCTATCCGCAGCACGCCGCGGGTTCGGCCTGGGACACCCACGTGAAGTCCTGCGCTCCCGCCGGTTCCACGATCGTCCGGTCGAGCGCGCCGCAGACGGACTTGTTCAACCAGTTGACGACCGCCGTCAAAGAAGGCAACCCGCCCGACATCGTGTCGCTGGACAACCCGATGATGCCCGAAGCGGCCGCGTCGGGGCTCCTCGCCACCGCCGGGCAGGCCGGCATCGACACCTCCGGGGTGGATGAGAACCTCCTCGGTCCGGGCATTGTCGACGGTGTGGCGTACGGCGTCCCCTTCGGCTCGAACGCGCTCGGCCTCTACTACAACAAGGCCATCCTGGACCAGGCGGGCATCGACCCGGCGTCGATCACCAGCTGGGACGCGCTCAACTCCGCCCTGGAGAAGGTCGTGGCCGCCGGAGCGAAGGGGATCACGTTCTCGGGTGTGACCGGCGAGGAGGGAGTCTTCCAGTTCTTGCCGTGGTTCTGGGGGGCCGGCGCCAGCCTCAGCGACCTGGCTTCGGACGAAGCGGTGTCCGCGGGGCAGTTGGTGTCTGACTGGGTCGGCCATGGCTTCGCACCCAAGTCGGTTGTCACCGACAACCAGTCGGCCGCGTACGACCTGTTCCTGACCGGTGAGTACGCCTTCGCCGAGAACGGCTCGTGGTTCGCGGCGGCGGCGGCCGCCGCCGACTTTGAGACCGGGGTGATCCCCATCCCGTCCAAGGCCGGTGGTGTGGCACCCGTACCAACGGGGGGCGAGTTCGCCGTCGCGCCTGTGCAAACCACGGACGCCTCGGACCACTACGCGAATGCGGCCGCCGTGATTGCGTGCCTGACGTCGGGAAACGCCGCCATGGTGACCAGTGAGACTCTGGGGTACCTGTCCGCCCGGCCTAAGACTCGCGCGGAGCAGGTCGCCGCCAATCCGGTCTGGGCGCCCTGGGTCGCCTCAGTCGAAGGCGCCGAAGGCCGGACGACCGAACTGGGAGCCCAGTACGTCGAGGTGTCGGGCCAGCTGTCCCAAGCGATTCAGGGAGCGCTGAACGCCGCCGGCGACGCGGCGGCGGTGCGGACCGCGTTCACTGACGCCGCCGGGATCTAGCGGATGGGCGCCCGCTCCGTGAGGACGGGTGCCTCCGCGGTGGAGGAAGAGATGACCCAACTGGCCCGCCCTGGACTGCCGGTGACCCGTCGGCGCCACTCGACGACGTGGGCGGGCATCGCCTTCGCGGCGCCGTTGCTGGCGTACCTCGGGCTGTTTTACGCCTATCCGTTGGGCGAGAACATCGCCATGAGCTTGCAGCGCTTCGACCGGGGGACGTTTGTCCACGGGGGGGCGCCGTTCGTCGGGTTTGACATCTACCGCGAGGTGGTGGGCGACGCGAAGTTCTGGCGAGTCGTCGCCCAGACGGGGTCGTTCACCCTGGTCTCCATCATCTGTCAGTACTCAATCGGCCTGGCCCTCGCGGTGTTCTTCCACCGGGGCGGGTTCCGGCTGTCGACGGTGCTGCGCGGGATGTTCCTCGTACCCTGGCTCCTGCCCGTCATCGTGTCGGGCACTGTCTGGCAGTGGATGATGAACCCGGACAACGGCGTGCTGAACTCTGCTCTCGGTGTGTTCGGCGCCGGTCCGGTCTGGTGGTTGAACTCACACAATGCTCTGATGTCCGTCACTATCGCGAACATCTGGCTCGGGGTGCCGTTCAACCTCGTCATCTTGTACTCGGGGCTACAGAACATCCCGGCAGACCTGTACGCGGCGGCCTCGATCGACGGCGCCGGGGCCTGGCAGCAGTTCTGGCGGATCACCATGCCGCTCCTGCGCCCGGTCAGCATCATCACCGTGTTGCTCGGCCTGGTGTACACGCTCAAGGTGGTGGACATCATTTGGATCATGACGATGGGTGCGGGGACATCGCAGACCCTTGCCACCTGGTCGTACGGCATGGCCTTCGGCAAGGGCGCCTCGACGGTGATCCGGTACTCCCAGGCCTCGGCAGTCGGCACGATCCTGCTCGTCGTCGCGCTCGTCTTCGGCCTGGTCTACCTCGCCCTCCAGCGCCGGGGAGAGGACTGACATGCGTCGCCCCCCCTGGAAAACCGTGATTGCCATCATACTGACGGCCATCATGCTGTTCCCGGTCTACTGGATGATCAACGTGTCCTTCACCCGGCGGGCCAGCATCCGCAAGGGCGACCTCGTGCCGCGCGATTTCACCGTCGAGCACTACGCCGTCGTTCTCCGCGACCAGCTGCCGCACCTCGCGACGAGCCTGCTCATCGGGCTCGGCACGGTCGCTCTGACGCTTCTGCTGGCCGCGCCCGCCGCTTACGGGTTGTCGAAGCTGCCCTTCCCCGGCAGCCGCGGGCTGGCCTTCGGCCTCATCGTGGCGCAGATGGTGCCGGCCGTCGTTATGTCGCTGGGTTTCTACTCGATCTACACCCGGCTGGGGATCCTCAACACCGTGCCCGGCCTCATCGTGGCCGACTCGACGATCGCGGTGCCGTTCGCCGTGATGCTGCTGACCGCCTTCATGACGGGCATCCCGCGCGAGATGGTCGAGGCGGCCCGGATCGACGGGGCGTCACACGGGCGGGTCTTCTGGTCGGTGGTCCTCCCGCTCTCGCGCAACTCCCTGATCACGGTTTCGCTCTTCGCCTTCCTGTGGAGTTGGTCGGACTTCATCTTCGCCTCGACGCTCAACCGCGAGGGCGGGAGCCTCCGTCCGATCACCATGGGCATCTACGACTACATCGGCGCCCAGAACCAGGAGTGGGGCCCGATGATGGCGACCGCCGTCGTCGCCTCAATACCGGCAGCCGTTCTGCTGGTCGTCGCGCAAAAATACGTCGCGGCGGGCGTGACCGCCGGGGCGGTCAAAGATTAGGAGGATCATGCGGTACTTCGATGTTCACCCCGACAAGGTGGTGTGGCGAGGCGATGGCGAGACGCTCGTCGTTGAGGCCTGGGGACCGCATAGCCTGCGCGTCCGGGCGGTGCGGTCCGGACCCGTTCTCGACACCGACTTCGCCCTGCTGCCGCCGCGGGCGAGCGGGCCGGCGATCACAGTCGACGAGACGACTGCGACCATCAGCAATGGCCGGATCACGGCCATTCTGCGGGCGAGCGCCGGGTACAGCGAACAGGTGGAGTACCACACGGTCGGCTGCGCCGTGGAGTTCCGCGACGCGCGCGGACGGACGTTGCTCCGCGAACGCGACCGGGGCGGCTCGCTCAACCTGGCCGGGCGCGAGTTCCGCCCCCGGTTGGGCGGGGACTACTCGCTCACGGCCCATTTCGAGGGCGACCCCGACGAAAAGCTCGTCGGCATGGGTCAATACCAGCAGGCCATCGCCAAC
>JAIRVA010000230.1 GCA_031254155.1 Propionibacteriaceae bacterium | reverse complement strand
CACCAGGTCACCGTCGAACGTCAGGCTGCTTGGGTCAGCCGGCGTCATCGCGAGTGTCGTACCGTCCAGCGTCATCGCCGGGTCATAAGCCACTGCTGTGTCGAGCAGGGTCACGGACGGGATGGGCTGGGGCTGGCCGACCGTCGTGGGGGACAGGGTGACGATCTGGTCGAGCGCCGGTAAGCGGGTGTTGTTCTCGGTGAAAAGCGTTGTCAGCGGCGAGAGATCGGTGATTGCGTTGCCAGCAAGGCCAACGGAACTGAGCTGTGGGAAAGCAGTCTTGGTGATCGTTGAAACGTTGGTGATCTGGTTATTGGCCAGGTTGACGGCTTGGAGGTTGGGCAGGTCTTTCAGCCCGGCGACATCGGCATCGGTGATTTGATTGTCGCTCAGTCCCAGGTAGGTGAGGTTGGGCAGCCCCGACAAAGGCGAGATACCGGTGATCTGGTTGGAGTTCAGGGCGAACTCCGTTAGCTGGCTCGCGTACTGCAACCCTTCCACCGACTGAACTCCCCGGTTGGTGCAGTCGAGACGCCAGGTCCAGAGCGGGCCATTGAGCTCGGCTGCGGTGATGGGGGTGCCGTCTACCCGCCCGGCCGCCTCGTTCATACAGGCTTGGAGGTTCGGGTCAGCGATGACGTTGTCGTCACCGTGGGCCAGCGGTTGGGCGAACCCAACGGCGGCCAGGGCCAGCGTGCTGGCGACGAGAGTCCGGGCAATAGTCGTTCGAATGGTCATCGTACCTCCTCGTAATTCCCCTATAGGGCCAGACTAGACGCCAGACCGGTTGGCCCGCAACCTCAGTGGATGACAGTCAGTCCGTGGGGGACGTACTGGTCGACCGCCCGGTCGGCGCTGAGCAACGTACAACCGCTCGAAATGGCTTGCCAAACCAGTAATCGGTCGAACGGGTCCCCGTGCAAGCGGGGGAGTTCGTGGCTCGTCGCGATGACGTGGTTGTCTAGTGGGAGGCACTCGAAGAAGCTACGGTCCAGCTCGTCGAGGAACTCCTCGGGTGAGTGACCCTTGAGATCGAGTTTACCCAGCCCGTACTTGATCGAGATCTCCCAGAGGCTGACCGGGCTGTACAGGCAGGTCCTGCTGCGATCAGCCAGGGCCTCTTTGATCCGGAGTGGCGTCCGCGCCGGATTGTTGAGCGCCCAGATGAGGATGTGGGTGTCGGCGAGGAGTGTCATGATGCGAGCAGTTCCTCGTCGGTCATGGACCAGTCGTCGGCGAACTCGATGACCGCCCAGTGTTCGAGCGTACCCAGCTTGCGCTCCTTCTTGGCCCGGTACTTGTCCATGGGGATGATGGCGGCGATGGCCTCCTTCTTCACCCCGCGCGTCACGATGATCTCGTCGCCGGCTTCCACCTGGCGCAGCACATCGGAGAAATGGGCTTTGGCTTCGGCAATGGGCACCTGGGTCATGAATCCTCCTTTTTGACTAGTATGACCTATTTGACTAGTACGGTCAAGTGTGTCCGCACGGCGCTCGCCCAGCCACTCCGGTAGAATCGGCCCCGTGGCACTCACCATTGGTATCGTCGGACTCCCCAACTCGGGCAAGTCGACGCTGTTCAACGCGCTGACGCGCAACAAGGTCCTGGCGACGAACTACCCGTTCGCCACGGTCACCCCGAATGTGGGCGCCGTCGGCGTACCTGACCCGCGCCTGCAGGTCCTCTCCGACCTGTACCGCTCCGAGCGCATCATCCCGGCCACGGTCAACTTCGTGGACATCGCCGGCATCGCCAAGGGGGCCTCCCGCGGCGAGGGCATGGGCAACGCCTTCCTCGCCCACATCCGCGAGGCCGACGCTATCTGCCTTGTGACAAGGGTATTCGCTGATGACGACGTGTCGTACGACGGCATCGATCCGGCCTCCGACATCGAGACCATCACCACCGAACTCGTCCTCGCCGACCTGCAGTCCGTCGAAAAGGCCCTGCCGCGCCTGGAGAAGGAGGTCCGGATCAAGCGGGAGTCCGCTGACAAGTTGGCCGCGTGGCAACGCGCGTACGACGTTCTGAGTGAGGGTACGACCATCTTCGCCGCCGGACTCGACCCCGAACCCCTGCGCGACCTGTGGCTGCTGAGCGCCAAACCCACGATCTACGTCTTCAACTGCGACCAGGCTGCGCTCGCGGACACCGCCGGGCTGGACAAGCTGCGCGCCCTCGTGGCCCCCGCCGAGCCGATCTTCCTCGACGCTAAGTTCGAGGCCGAACTGAACGAGATGACCGCCGACGAGGCCCGCGAGTTCCTGGCCGACATGGGCGTCGCCGAACCTGGTCTGGACCACCTGGCCCACGTCGGCTTCGCGACCCTCGGCCTGCAGACCTTCCTGACCGCTGGTCCCAAGGAGGCGCGGGCCTGGACCATCCACCAGGGCTGGACCGCTCCCCTGGCTGCCGGTGTCATCCACACTGACTTCCAGAAACGCTTCATCAAGGCCGAGGTCATCTCGTACGACGACCTGGTGGCCCTGGGCTCCGTCGCGGCGGCGCGAACGGCCGGTAAGTCCCGCATCGAAGGCAAAGACTACGTCATGCAAGACGGGGACGTCGTGGAGTTCCGCGCAGGAAAGTAAGACCAAGTCAAAGGTAGTTTTCTTCATACAAGTTCGCGTCAAACGAGCCCGGAGGCTAAGGTGCGTCTCGCCAAAGTCAAGAAACGACTACCCAATAATGCGTGTCGTGGCGCTCGAAATGGGGTTTGATCGGGTTGACTTGTGGCAGTGGAAAGGATGCCATGGACTTGTCACGGGCGACCATTTCTCCCCGCCATCGTTCGCGTGGTCTCAATAACGTCGCTGCCGTGGTTGGTATCGCAGGCGGGTTCCTGCTGGCGGCGATGTCGGCGTTCGCCCAGCTTTGTGTCGGTCAGCAGGAGGTTCTCGCAGACTGGTCGATCTTTGCTGATGGCTCACTCTTGGCCGGACTCGCTGACAATCCTGACGACCGGGTCATAGCTTTCGGAACCCTGCTCATGCTGGGTACTCTCCTACTCGACGTCGTCTTTATCATAATAGCTGTTGTGTGTTTCTGGTACTACTGGAGAACCCGCCTGGCGAAGTTGGGGGGACATGTTCTGCTCTTCCTCGCCGGGGCTGGTGCCGTCGCCTCCTGGGCCCTCATCATCCCAGAGTGGAGCCAATGGGCAGGCGGCGGACTCACCATGGTGGAAATGCTGTCCTTTGCTGGTCAGGATACCAAGCTTCTCGGCGTACCCCTGGGCCTCCTGGCTGTTATTGGTGGCATCCTCTACGCGACGAACCGAAAGCGGTTCCTCCGGCAGATCGCCGCAGCGTGATCGTCGTGGTCTTCACGTAGCTGGTCTGGTCTGGTAAACTAGGACCATGGTACAGGTCAACGTCCAGGAGGCCAAGGCAACGCTGTCACGCCTCCTAGTCGCGGCAGAGAGCGGCCACGAAGTGGTCATCGCTCGCAATGGACAACCGGTGGTACGGCTCATCCCGGTGCGGCGAAACGACACGCGGACCCTCGGCTTCATGCCCGGCGTGGTGTCGGATGAAGTTCTCCGCCCACTTGACGACGACGATCTGCGCTTGTGGGAAGGGGTCTGATGCGACTCCTGCTCGACACCAACGTCTTTCTCTGGGCGGTCAGGGAACCCGCCAAGTTGTCGCCGCGGGTCATGGGACTGTTGACCAGCCTGGACAACGAATTGATCGTCCCCGCGATGGTGCCTTGGGAGCTGGCGATTAAGTTTCGTACGGGCAAGCTGCCCGAGGCCGAACTGATCGTTGTCAACTACGCGGCGGTCCTTCTCCGGCTGGGAGCGACCTCACTGTCGGTTGAGCACGCGCACACGCTGTGCGCGGGTCTGTTGGACTGGGGGCACCGCGATCCATTTGACCGTCTCCTCGCCGCCATCGCCGTCATCGAGGGGCTGCCGATCCTCAGCAAGGACTCTGTCTTCGACGAGCGGCCGGACATCCGCCGGATCTGGTGATTCCCTTCGGCGCCATCACGCCGGTCGGGTCAAGTCATACGGATCGTCGCCTTCCCGCTCGATAGCGTTAAGATCGG
>JAIRVA010000191.1 GCA_031254155.1 Propionibacteriaceae bacterium | reverse complement strand
GTCGGCACGTCGGGCCTCATGGTGGTGGCCAAGTCCGAGGAGGCCTTCCAGGCGCTGAAACGGGCGTTCCACGACCGCGAGGTCCACAAGGTCTATCACGCACTGGTCCAGGGGTACCTTGAACCCGCGGCGGGGACGATCAACGCGCCGATCGGGCGCGCCCGGTCGGACGAGTGGAAGATGGCGATCGATCCCCAGGGCCGGGCGTCCGTCACCCACTACGAGACCCTGGAACGGGTCGCCCGGGCCACGCTGGCGCGGGTGGAACTGGAGACCGGCCGGACTCACCAGATCCGGGTCCACATGGCCGGGGTCAGGCATCCCTGCGTCGGCGACCGGCTGTACGGGGCCGATCCCGGGCTGGCGCGGGAACTGCGGCTCACCCGGCAGTGGCTCCACGCCGTCGCACTGGGATTCGTTCACCCCCGGTCCGGGGCGGCAATGCACTTCGTCTCCCACTATCCCGCGGACCTCACGTACGCCCTGGAGCGGCTGCGGGGCCGCTGACTGGTATCGTTGAGGCGTGCGTAGAGCAAAAATAGTCGCGACCCTCGGACCGGCGTCGTCGGATGTCGAGCGGCTGACCGAGTTGTTGGACGCCGGCATGGACGTGGCCCGGCTGAACATGAGCCATGGCGACCATGCGACCCACGAGCAGACGCTCGCGAACCTCCGGGCCGCGTCCGCCGCCACCGGCCGCGCGGTCACCGTGTTCGCTGACCTGCAGGGGCCGAAGATCCGGCTCGGAACGTTTGCCAAGGGGCCGGTGACACTGGCCGCGGGCGACCGTTTCACCATCACCACCCAGGCCGTCGCGGGTGACCAGAACCGTTGTTCAACGACGTACGCGGGACTGCCGACGGACGTCGGGGCGGGGGACTCGGTCCTCATCGACGACGGGCGGGTCACGCTACGGGTCGTTGAATCGGGGCCGGCCGACGTGGTGTGCGAGGTGGTGACCGGCGGCGTGGTGTCGGACCACAAGGGCATCAACCTGCCCGGCGTGGCGGTCAGCGTACCCGCGCTCTCCGAGAAGGACGCCGACGACCTCCGGTGGGCCCTGGGCCAGGGCGTCGACCTGGTGGCGCTGTCCTTCGTCCGCTCGGCCGAGGACGTGGTACCAGTCCACGAGGTCATGGACGCGGCGGGGCTGCGCGTACCAGTGATCGCCAAGATCGAGAAGCCCCAGGCCCTGGACGATCTTGACGCAGTCGTCGTCGCCTTCGACGCCATCATGGTGGCGCGCGGCGATCTCGGGGTCGAGCTGCCGTACGAAGAAGTTCCGCTGGCGCAGAAGCGCATCATCCGCGCCGCCCGGACCCTCGCGAAACCCGTCTTCGTGGCCACCCAAATGCTGGAGTCGATGATCTCCGCGCCCCGGCCCACGCGGGCCGAAGCCTCCGACGTGGCGAACGCGGTCATCGACGGCGCCGACGCGGTCATGCTGTCCGGGGAGACGGCGGTCGGGTCGTACCCCGTCGAGGCCGTCACCGCGATGGCCCGCATCATCACCGCCGTCGAGCAGGACGGGTTCAGCGAGACGATCGACTGGGACCCCCACACGACATCGGGGGCGGTCACCTGGGGCGCGGCGACGATCGCCCAGCAGGTGGACGCCAAGTACATCGTCGGCTTCTCTCTCCACGGTGACACGGCCAAGCGCCTGGCGCGTCTGCGAACCCACATCCCGATCCTGTGCTTCACCCCGCTCGAACGGACGATGCGGGAGCTCGGGATCGTCTGGGGGCTCACCACGTACCAGTCGCAGTCACACGCCGCGGAGGCGATGATCGCCGAGATGGACGACATCCTCCTCGGTGCGGGCCGGGTCACCCCGGGGGACAACGTCGTCATCGTGTACGGGATCCCGATGGGGGTGTCGGGGAAAACAAATATTGTGTACGTCCACCGGATTCCGGTCCCACACGAGGGGGAGTAATGCGTATCGCCCAGTTGGCCAACTTCGTCGGCCCGACCTCCGGCGGGCTTCGGCGAGCCGTTGACAAGCTCGGCCGGGGGTACGTCCGCGCCGGGCACGACCGGTTGCTCCTGATCCCCGGCCCGGAGGACCAGGTCGCTTCGTCGGCGGCGGGCACGATCGTCACGATCGCCTCGCCGGCCCTCGCCTCGGGGTACCGGATCGTCCTCAACACCGCGAAGGTCCGGCAGGTCCTGGGTCGCTTCCGGCCCACCTCGATCGAGGTCAGCGACAAGTGGACGCTGACGGCGGCGGGCCTGTGGGCGCGTCAGCACAACGTACCGTCGGTCCTGTTCTCCCACGAGCGCCTGGACGACATGGCGAGCATGTTTCTGGAGATGGAGGTGGCCCCGCCGGTTCACCTGCTTAACCGCTGGCTCGCGAAGGTGTACGACCGGGTTGTCGTCACGACCCGCTACAGCGCGGGGGAGTGGATCAACACGACGGCCGATCTCACGGTGCAAAACCTCGGCGTCGACCTCGACGAGTTCACCCCCGGCCGCCGCGAACCCGACCCGTCCGGTACCCTCAAGCTGATCTACGCCGGGCGGTTGTCGCGGGAGAAGAGCCCGCACCTCGCGGTCGCCACCGCCGTCGAACTCGACCGGCGGGGTATCGATGTCCAGTTGCACGTTTTCGGGACCGGCCCGCATCTCGAGGAGCTCCGCACTATCGCCGGCCACTCGCCGGTCTTCTTCCACGGGTACCTCGACTCGCGCGCCGCCCTGGCCGAGGCCTACCGGAGCGCCGACATCGCGCTGTCCGTCTGCCCGGCGGAAACGTTCGGCCTCGCCGTCCTGGAGGCGCTCGCCTGCGGCACGCCCGTCGTCACGGCCGACCGCGGCGGTGCGCGGGAACTGGTCGACTCGACCTGTGCGGAGTGGGCCGCACCCGACCCGGTCTTCCTCGCGGACGCCGTCCTGCGCATGGCGGAACGCCTTCAGCGGGGCGAGGCAGACCTCAGGGGCGCCGCCCGGACCGCAGCCGAGCGGTACCCCTGGGACCAGGCGGTGGCGGGCCTGCTGGCCCTCCACACGGACCTGGTCGGCCAGGCCGGATAGCCCAGACCGGATAACTCAGAGCAGTCCGGCGGTCTGGGTACGGGCCCGGTCGTACCGCGCGGCCACATCGGCCCAGTTGACCACGTTCCACCACGCGGTGACGTAGTTGGCCTTGACATTGAAGTACTGCAGGTAGAACGCGTGCTCCCACATGTCGAGCTGCAGCAGTGGGATCTGCCCGGCGGGCAGGTTGGACTGCTGGTCGTACAACTGGTAAACGTTCATCCGCGCGCCGAGGCTGTCCCAGGCGAGGATCGCCCAGCCGGAGCCCTGGATCGTGTTGGCCGCCTCGGTGAAGTGCTTCTGGAAGGCTGCGAAGCCCTGGAAGGTCTCGGCGATCGCGTCACCCAGGACGCCGGTCGGCTCGCCACCGCCGTCGGGGGACATGTTCTTCCAGAAGACCGAGTGGTTGACGTGCCCGCCCAGGTTGAAGGCCAGGTCTTTCTCGAGCTTCGGCACCAGGGCGAAGTTACCGGTCTCGCGGGCCTCCGCGAGTTTGTCGAGCGCCGTGTTGGCACCCGTCACGTACGCCTGGTGGTGCTTGCTGTGGTGGAGCTCCATGATCTGGGGCGAGATGTACGGGGCGAGCGCCGAGTAGTCGTACTCAAGATCGGGCAATGTGTAAGTTGGCATGATTTTCCTATCTCCGGGAGAGCCGTGGTCACATTACGTGACACACAGCCAGATTATCACCGATGGCTCACGATGGTATCGGTTGCCGGACGCTCAGAACGCGGAAACCTTTTGCCGAGCCGCGGCGGCAGACAGCCCACGTGGCTGACGTGAGCCAGGTGGTGAGGGAGTCGGCGCCGAGGTGTTTGCCGACCACTAAAGTTGCGTGACCAGTCGGCGCCAGGCGGGCGAGCCAGCGGGCGAGCAGGTCGTGGAGCGCCGGCTTGCCGATCCGGATGGGTGGGTTGGACCAGATCTCGTCGTACAGCCCGTCCGGGACCGCGTCCGGCGTGTACGTCCGAAGCCGGTCGGCGACCCCCGCCCGGCGGGCGTTGGCGGTGGTCAGTTCGAGGGCCCGCGCGTTGACATCGACGGCGTCGACCGCCGCTGACGGACAATGGTCGGCGAGCGCGACGGCGATCGGGCCGAAGCCACAGCCCAGGTCGAGGAACCGGGCTGGCCGGTCGGGGGGTGGTTCGGTTAGCCGGAAGAGTTGGGAGGTCCCCGGGTCGAGCCGGTTCGCGGAGAAGACCCCGGCGGAACTGACGAAGGTGTACGACCGGCCCCAGATGACGGCGGGGACGTCGTGGCGTCGCTCATCGGGGGCCGGGGTGACGAAGTAGTGGCTCATCCGGGGCACCCCGTCTCGCCCCGCCGGGACCGGGCCTCGGCCGCCCGCGCGGCCAGGGTGTCGTCGTCGGGGTAGACAACCGCCTCGAGGGTGAGACCCAGGGCCGGCAGGACCGGGATGTCGCTCACGCGGTGCCGGGCGTCGAGCAGCGCTTCGATCCAGGTCTGGTCGCGCTGCCCGCGGCCGGCGAGGACCAGCGCGCCCATGAGGGAGCGGACCATCGAGTGGCAGAACGCGTCCGCGCTGACAGTGGTTTCGATGAGGCCGTCATCCCGCCGGGTGGGGGTGCAGGTGAGGAGGGTACGAAGGGTCGTCCCCGTCTCGCGGGGCCGGCAGAAGGCGGCGAAGTCGTGGTACCCGAGGAGGGTGTCCGCCGCCGCCGTCATGGCCCACACGTCGAGGGCGTGGGGGTAGACCAGGGCGTACCCCCTGCTCAAGGGGTCGACTGCCGGCCGGGAGTCCCACAGGCGGTAAACGTACTGTCGGCGCAGGGCCGAGAAGCGGGCGTCAAAGCCCGCCGGGGCCGCGGTGACCGCGTGGATGACGATGTCCTCGGGGAGGGCGCCCGGCAGGCGGCGCTGCAGGACGGCGACGGGGGAGACGGGTTCGCCGCGCCGCCCGGTGACCTCGTCTGGTACATCGACGTGGACGACCTGCGCCCGGGCGTGGACACCGGCGTCAGTCCGGCCCGCGCACACCGTCTGGGCCGGTTCGACGAGCCGGAGCACCTGGGTGATCCGCTCCTCGAGGACCCCCTGGACGGTCCGGAGCCCGGGCTGGCGGGCCCAGCCAGAGAAGGCGGTACCGTCGTAGGCGAGGTCGATCCGAAGTCTCATGGCGCCACCTTGACGTAGGCCAGATCGTGGATGGTCCGGCCGGCGGCCAGGCCGCGCGCCTCGAACTTGGTGACAGGGCGCCCGGCGAACCGCGCGGTGCCGCCACAATCGAACCGGTCGTCGGCGTCGAACGTCTCGGCCATGGCGCGCGCGTAGGCGGACCAGTCCGTGGCGAGCCGGATCAGCCCACCAGGCCGCAGTTTCCTCGCCGCCAACCCGGCGAACGCGGGGGTGACCAGGCGCCGCTTGTGGTGACGTGTCTTCGGCCAGGGGTCAGGGAAAAAGACCCAGAGTTCGGTGACCGACTCGTCCTTGAGCAGGTGGGTGAGCCCGGTCACCGCGTCGGCGGCGACGAGGCGGACGTTCGTACTCCCAGCGGCGGCGACCTTACCCAGCGTCGAGGCGAGGGAAGCCTCGAAGACCTCGAAACCCAGGAAGTCCCGGTCGGGCCGGGCGGTGGCCGCCGCGGCCAGCGTGTCGCCGTGGCCGGACCCCACCTCCACGACGAGGGGCGCCGTCCGGCCAAACACCTGCTGGAGGTCGAGGGCGGGCTGCGGTGCCACCGCGGTCGCGAGGTGGTCCGCCGCTGCAACGGGGATGACCCAGCGGGCGGCGTACTGGTCGAGCCAGCCCCGCTGGGACGGCGTCATGCGGGGACTCCGGCGCACGTAGCTC
>JAIRVA010000157.1 GCA_031254155.1 Propionibacteriaceae bacterium | reverse complement strand
AAAGCCGTCGCCCGCTTGACGCTGCGGACCAACCTCGCGGCCTGCGTGACCACGAGCGTGCTCACCGCCGTTTTCGTCTGGCCGCTCATCAATCCGAGTGCCATCGTCTCGACGTCCTACGACTTGCTATGGGAACTGTTCCACGGCGTCGGTTTCACCCGGGGCACCGCAGCTCTGGAGGTGGCGAAGGGCGGGATCACGCAGTTCCAGGCCTGGACCTCGGTCGGGCAGGACTCCAGTGCGGGGGTGATCGCCGGGGTCTACAACACGGTCCAGGCCTCCGGGAGCATCGAACGAGCGGTCGTCTACGCCGTCATGCACCTGTTCTCCCTACCCACGGCGGGCGGCTGGGCCATCGCCATCGCCGCCTTCCTCCTCACCGTGGCCCTGACGGTGTTCGTGCGGGTCCCGCTCTCCATCTCCGCCCTCCGGTTCTTCACCGAGACCCGCGTCTACCCCGAGACGCCGGTGTCGCGCCTGACGTACATCTTCCGGCGGCGGCGGACGCTCAAGGTCGCCCGGGCCGCCGTGTACAAGTACGCCTGGCTCGCCCTCTGGGCCCCAACGATCATCATGGCGCCCGTCAAGTACTACTCGTACCTGCTCTACGACTACATCCTGGCCGAGAACCCCGACGCGAGCCCGCGGGCCGCCCTCCGTCTCAGCCAGGCACTGATGAAGGGCCACCGCGGGCGGGCCTGCCGGCTCGATCTGAGCTTCGCGCCGTGGTACGCCCTGGGACTCGTCACCTTCGGCCTGCCGATCTACTTCTACGCCTCGCCGTACCGCAGCGCGGCCTTCGCCGAACTGTACGTCCAGGTCCGCGGGGCGAGCCGGTCCCCCGCCGTGGCCGCGCTCTGTACCGACTCCGCCCTGGTCGAACCCGCCGCGCCCGCCGACGCCATCGCCGCAGTGTACCCCGAACCCTACGCGCAGGGGCTGCCCGCCACCCTGGACTTCCGGCGCGATTACTGCCTCGTCAACCTTGTGTGCCTGTTCTTCGCCTTCTCGTTCATCGGGTGGGTGTACGAGAGCACGCTCTCGCTCGCGTACGTCGGCCGCTTCGTCAACCGGGGGACGTTGTACGGGCCGTGGATCCCGGTGTACGGCACCGGCGGCGTGGCGGTCCTGGTCATCCTCAAGCGGCTGCGCGAGCGGCCATTCGTGATGTTCCTGGCCGCGATGGGACTCTGCGGGATGATTGAGTACGCCGCCGCGACGCTCATCTACGACGCCAGCGGGCTCACGTACTGGAGCTATGACGGGTACTTCTTCAACATCCAGGGCCGGGTGTGCCTCGAAGGGCTGCTGGTCTTCGGACTGGCGTGCTCGGCGGTCGTCTACTTCCTGGCCCCCCTGCTCGACGACTGGCTGAACCGGATCCCGCTGCGGTTCCGGTACTGGCTGGCGGGGCTGCTCGTGGGCGCGTTCCTGACCGACAGCGGGCTCACCCTCGCTTTCCCGCGGAGCGGGCCGGGGATCACCGACTGAGTGGCACCGGCTGGGCGACGGCGGTTTGGTACACTGTGTGAGCCGGCCGGAGTGGTGGAATTGGCAGACACGCAGGATTTAGGTTCCTGTGCCGCAAGGCGTGAGGGTTCAAGTCCCTTCTCCGGTACATGCGATTGAGGCGAATGAAATGAAGGCTTGCCTTCATTTCCGAGCCGGTTGAAGCCTGTTGACGCACTGGTTCGAGCAAGAACCAGTGCGGAGTACGACGAGGCAAAACACGGTGTCCTCGACGCCCGCAAAGCCCGCAAACGTGCCACCGGGTTCGTCTCCGCCGCGATCAGAAGCGCCACCTATCTGATCGTGCCCGCCCTGACCTGGTCTGTCTGGCTATCTGGGCGCGGGCTCGAACAGGTAGCGGTCGACAGCTTCACGGACGATGGCGGAACGCCGCCGTCCGGTCTCCACCGCCACAGCGGTCAACCGGTTGTCAACCCGTTCAGGCAGACGGACGGTGATCTGGGGCGAGCGACGGCCGGGCGCAGTCAGCGACGGACGGCCCATGACGCTGTGCGCAGCCTCGACAAAATCATCGACCTCCGTCTGGGTGAGTCCGGCTTCATCCAGAGTCACGGTCGGGAAGTCGGCGTCAGTCATGCCGTCAAGCAGCGCCCGCGCCTGGCCCGGCGTCATTCTCGGTCTCATTTCGTCTCCTTTGTCTGCTCGTGATGGGCCGGGGAGTGCCGGTGATTGCGATGGGCGTGTGGGCCGGCTTGTTGTGGTCCGACCGGGCACGCACCGTGTTGAACCGGTACGGCGACCGGGTCGACGACGGGTTCGCCCACTGGGCAAACTCCGGTGACCATCAACCTGACAACGACCACGCCTGCGGGACACAGTTGTCGTCCATCCACCGGGCCACCTCCTGGGCGGTCGCACGACGATCCTGCGACCAGTCAACGTCGTCATCCCAGCCGTTGGGCGAGAACGTCCCATTCGAGACAACGATCCACGTCGGACCACTCGGCTGGTTGGTCGACCACTCGTTGGTGAGGAAGAGGTCACCGCCAGCAAGAATGATCGGCGTGTTGTCCGAATTCCACTGTCCGGCCAGGAACAACGACCACGTCTCGCCCGGCTGGTTACCCTGGCCCATGTCGACCCGCCACCCCGGTTTCTGGCTGTACTTGCCGTAATTAGGGTCGTACCCGATCGTCGCGAGACAGTCGAGGACCGGCCGCTGGTCAGCTGGGAGACTATTGAAATCAAGCGGGCTTTCCACCGCGGGCGTGATCGCGCTGGGTACAGGCTGAGTAGCCGACGCCGGGGACGCCGACACAGGCGACGGGCCGCTGAACACCGTGCATCCAGTCAAACCAAACAGCGCGACCATGAACACGACTACGAGTTTTCGCATGGCAACCAGTATGACAGACCATCTCATGGCCAGCCCTTCATCTCCGACCTCGAACGCGGCGGACGCACCCCCACCATCGCCACCCTCAACCGAGTTGCCCGCGCCACCGGCAACCGCATCGAACTGGCCGCAGTGCCAGCCTGACCGAGACGATGGCCGGTGCGCCATCACTCCTCCAGCCACCCCGGACCGGCGGCCTCGTCCTCGTCGGGGACGAGGACGGGCGTGGGGCGTAGGGCCGGGTCGTCCACCGGGAAAGTCCGGACGGGTCCCGGCCCGGTTGCCGCCGTCTCGAATCTCACGGTGACCAGGCCGAGCCCCGTCCCCCAGACCCAACCGGGGCCCAGCGTCTCGTGGGTCACGTCATCCCCCGCGCGGTACCCCGCGTGCGCGTGCCGCACCGTCGGCGTCGGGGCCGTGACCCGTGACTCGTCCCGCCGGGCCGCGCTGACCTCGAACAGAGCCTCCTGCGCCTCGTTGGTGAAGCCGGAGACGCCGACGCCCAACAACCGGATCCCCTGAGCCAGCAGGTGTTGTTGTTCGCGCAACAGCGCGACCGCCACCGCCGCGATGGTCTCGTCGGAGTCGACCGCACCCAGCAGGGTCCGCGAACGGGTGTGAATGGTGAAGTCGGCCAGCCGGAGCTTGACGGTGATCGTCCGGGCGAACGCACCCGACTTGCGGAGCCGCCCCGCCACGACCGCACCGTCGCGCGCCGCGACCGGTTCCAGTTCCGCCAGTCGCGTGAGATCCACCGCGAAGGTCTCCTCGACCGAGATCGACTTCATCTCGCGGTCGGCGCTGACGCCGCGATCATCCTCCGCGTACGCCAACGCGCTGAGCCAGGTGGCCGTCAGCTGTCCCAACTCGCGGCGCAGCTCGTTCGGGGTCGCCGCGCGGAGTTCCGCCACGGTGTGGATACCCAGCCGCTGCAACCGTTCCGCCGTCGCCGGGCCGACCCCGGGGATCGCGCGCACACTGAGACCCGCGATGCGGCCGGCTTCCGTGCCGGGCGCGATGATGACCAGCCCGTCCGGCTTGGCGGCCTCGGAGGCCAGCTTGGCCATGAACTTGCTCGACCCGATGCCGGCCGAAGCGGTGAGCCCGCCCGTCACCGCCCGGACGCGGCCACGGACGTCCTCCCCCAGCTTCTGCAGTGCCGCCGGGGAGAAGTCGGTCACGCCACCGGCTGCCAGGTCGACGTACGCCTCGTCCAGGCTCAGCGGTTCGACGAGCGGTGACAGGCGGCGCAGAACGGCCATGACCTGCCGCGAGGCGATGCGGTAGGCACCGAAACGGCCCGAGAGGTACGCCGCGTTCGGGCACAGGCGCCGCGCCTCGTGCATCGGCTGGGCCGAGTGGATGCCGAACTTCCGGGCCTCGTACGACGCGGTCGACACCACGCCGCGCCCCGAAACCCCCCCGACCACCACCGGTTTGCCCCGCAAGCTGGGTTTGTCCCGCTGCTCGACGGCGGCGAAGAAGGCGTCGAGGTCGAGGTGCAGGATCGAGGCGTCAGACCGCATCGGTGAGCGACCTCAGGGCCCCGGCGGCCGTCGGCCGGACGCGTTCGTACGTCACGAAATCGAACCCCGCCCAGGGATCCCGGCTCGTCTCCCGCCACGTCTCGTCGAGGGCCGGGAACGTCACCGCGCCCGTCGGGTGTGCCTGGACCTCGGTCAAGTCGAGGTGGGTGGTGACCGCCCAGAGCAGCCGGTACACCTCGCCGCCGCCGGCGCACCACCACCGCTGGTCCGCGTGCGCCGCCAGCGCTCGCCCGACGGCCGCCACGCTCGTCGCCACCACGACCTCGCACCCGTGGGTGCGAGCGGGCCGCCACCCGGCGTTCCGCGTCAGGACGACGGAGACCCGGCCCCGCAGTGCCCCGCCGAGCGAGTCGTACGTCGTCCGCCCCATCACCAACACCCCGCCCATGGTGACCCGCTTGAAACGGGCGAAATCCTCCGGCAGGTGCCAGAGCAGCCCGCGCCCGTCGCCGATGACGCCGTTCGTACCGACGGCGGCGATGGCGGTGAGGGTCGGATCGGTCACGTCACACCGCGATGGGGGCTTTGATCGCGGGGTACGGGTCGTAGCCCACGACGTGGATGTCGTCCAGGGTGAAACCGTCGATGTCGCGGACCGCCGGGTTGAGCGTCAGCGCCGGCAGCGGGCGCGGCGTCCGGGTGAGCTGGAGCCGGGCCTGGTCGAGGTGGTTGACGTAGAGGTGGGCATCACCCAGCGTGTGGACGAAATCGCCCACCTCAAGCCCGGTCACCTGGGCGACCAGGTGAGTGAGCAGGGCGTACGAGGCGATGTTGAAGGGTACGCCGAGGAAGACGTCGGCCGAGCGTTGGTACATCTGGCAGGAGAGCTTCCCGCCGGCGACGTAGAACTGGCACAACAGGTGGCAGGGTGGCAGGGCCATCGCGTCCAGGTCGGCCACGTTCCAGGCCGAGACGATGTGACGCCGCGAATCGGGTGCCCGACGGAGTTGTTCGATGACGTGGGCGATCTGATCGATGTGCCCGCCGCCCGGAGTCGGCCAGCTGCGCCACTGGTAGCCGTAGACCGGTCCCAGTTCGCCGTCCGGCCCCGCCCACTCGTCCCAGATCGTGATGCCGTGGTCGTGTAGCCAGCCGACGTTGGTGTCGCCGCGCAGGAACCACAACAACTCGCCGAAGACCGACCGGGTGTGGATTTTCTTCGTGGTCAGCAGGGGGAAACCGGCCGCGAGGTCGAACCGCATCTGGTGGCCGAAGACCGACAACGTACCGGTGCCCGTCCGGTCCGGTTTGGGCGTGCCCTCGTCCAGGATCCGCTGGACCAGGTCGAGGTACTGCTTCACTCCCCCACCTCCGTGAGGTACGGCGCCATCGCCCGCACGGCCCGCCCGCGGTGGCTGATGGCATCCTTTTCCGTGTCGCTCAGTTCGGCGGTCGTCCGCGTCTCGCCACGGGGTACGAACAAGGGATCGTACCCGAACCCCCGCTCCCCCCGGGGGGCCGTGGCCAGGCTGCCCTCGACAACCCCGCGGACCACCCGCTCGCCGCCACTCCAGACCAAGGCCATGGTACAGACAAATCGCGCGCCCCGGCGTTCCGCGGCCACGTCGGCGACCTGGCGGACGAGCAGGTCCAGGTTGGCCTGGTCATCGGCGTGGCCGCCGGCCCACCGCGCCGAGCGGACGCCCGGCATCCGGTTCAGCACGTCGACCTCGATCCCCGAGTCGTCGGCGAGCGTCGGCAGCCCGGTGACGGCGAACCCCGCCCGGGCCTTGATGAGCGCGTTGTCCTCGAAGGTGGCCCCGTCCTCCACCGGTTCCGGATACGGCGAGACGTCGCCCAGTCCCACGATGTCCGCGGTCACCCCGGCGGTCTCAAGGATCCGTCGGACCTCCGCGACCTTGTGGGCAGAGCCGCTTGCCAGCAGGATCGTCATGCGGTCTCCAGACTCTGGCGCTGGATGTCCGTCAACTGGGCGCACCCGGCGAACCCGAGGTCGAGCAGCTGGTCGAGTTCGGCCCGCGAGAAGGGCTCACCCTCGGCGGTCCCCTGGACCTCCACCAGCCGGCCGTCCCCGGTGGCCACGATGTTGAGGTCGACCCCGGCCCGGACGTCTTCTTCGTAGGGCAGGTCGAGCATCGGTACGCCGTCGATGATCCCGACCGACACGGCGGCGACCGACCCCCGGAGTGGCTCTCTGACCAGGAGTTTGCGTTCCCGCAGCCAGGCGACCGCGTCGACGAGGGCGACATACGCGCCCGTGATTGAGGCCGTCCGCGTCCCCCCGTCGGCCTGCAAGACATCACAGTCGAGCTGGATCGTGTTCTCGCCGAGCGCCCGGTAGTCGATGACGGCCCTCAGGCTCCGTCCGACGAGCCGGGAGATCTCGTGGGTCCGTCCGCCGATGCGGCCCTTGACCGACTCCCGGTCGTTGCGCTCGGGCGTCGCCCTGGGCAGCATCGCGTACTCCGCCGTCACCCAGCCCAGCCCCGAGCCCTTCCGCCACCGCGGCACGCCCGGCGTGACCGACGCCGCCACCAGCACCCGCGTGTGGCCGAATTCGACCAGGACGGACCCCTCGGCCGTCTCGAGCCAGCGCCGGGTGATCCGGACGGGACGCAACTCGTCCACCGCGCGGCCATCGTGTCGTGTCATACTTCCACCTTTACTTGTTCCGTGTTGATCGCGGCCCCGAGGAGCCGCGTCCCGATCCGGGCGAACCGGTCCGGGTTGCCGGTGGTCAGGAACCGGCGACTGCCATCGTCCCCGCGCCGGAGACGGTGCTCGCGGGCCAGGCTGGAATACGTGGCGTTGGCGCACTCCTCCGCCGACGAGACGAGGGTCACCTCGGGACCGAGCACATACGAAATGACGCCCGACAGCAGTGGGTAGTGCGTACAGCCGAGGATGACCGTGTCGACCGCCGCCCCCCGGACCGGGGCGAGGTAGCTCTCGGCCACCGCGAGCAGCTCGTCGCCGCCCGTGATCCCGGCCTCGACGAACTCGACAAACCGGGGGCAGACAATCGTCGTCAGGTGGGCGCCGGTTGCCGCCACCGCGTCGTCGTACGCCCCCGAGGTGGCGGTCGCCTGGGTACAGAGAACAGCGATCTCGCGCGTCCGGGAGACGCGGACCGCCCGGCGCGCCGCCGGGAGGATGACCTCGACGAGGGGGATGTCGTACCGCTCGCGCGCGTCCGCCAGGACGGCCGCCGACGCGGTGTTGCACGCGATGACCAGCGCTTTCACGTCCATGTCCACGAGGGTGTCCAGGCAGGCGAGCGCGTAGCGGCGGACCTCCGCAATCGGCCGCGGGCCGTACGGCGCGCGAGCCGTGTCGCCCAGATAAAGGATGTTCTCCCCGGGCAGTTGGTCGACGATCACCCGGGCCACCGTCAACCCGCCGAACCCGGAATCAAAGATGCCGATGGGGGCTCCGTCGTCTACAGTCACGCCCTCAATTGTAGACGCCGGGGCCGACAAAACCGCGACCACAGCGCGCAGCCGTCGCAGGCCCCCGGCGGGCACCCCGTCGTGAGCGGGAGCGCGGCCACCCCGCCCCGCGCCACGAGATGGTCGACCGCGCCCTGGACGACATCCCGGTTGAGACCGGTCGCGCGGGCGATCTGGGGCACGGTCCGGGCCCCGGCCGCGCAGGCCGCCCGGACTTGGGCGAGCGGCCCGGTCATACGATCAGCCGCCCCACTTGGAAGACGAGGATCGCCATGGCCGAGGCGGTCGCCAGTTGGACGAGGATCCCGACCCCCGTCCAGCGCCAGCCGATCTCCCGGGACTGGGCCGCCAGCGTCGCCACGCAGGGGGTGTACGCCAGCAGGTAGACCATGAACGCCGCCACGGCGGCCAGCGGGTGCCCGCCGGAGGAGGCCGCGAAGGCCGCCTGGATGTGGTCGCCGAGCGCGGCGATGTTGCCCGGGTTGTCAATCGCGTACGTCTGCCCCCAACTGGAGATGACGGCCTCCTTCGCGACGAACCCGACCACCAGGGCGGACACGGTCTGCCAGGACCCGAAGCCGGCCGGGGCGAACAACGGTGCCACTCCGCGGGCCAGCCAGGCGTACAAGCTGTCCTCGACCTCGACGTGCCCGAACGTCCCGCCGGTCACCGGAATGGCCTGGACGAGCCACACCAGGATGACCGCGGCCACGATGATGCCAGAGGCGGTCTGCAGGAAGCCCCGCAGCCGCGTCCAGGCCACGGCGCCGGTGAGGCGGAGGGTCGGGACTTGGTACGGCGGGAGATCGATGACCAGCGGCTCGTCGGGCAGGGTCCGCCACAGGGCCGACCGCCAGACGAGGCCGGCCACGACGACGAGGATGATCGAGGCGACGTACATCACGAAGACCGCCGTACCCGCCCACCGCCCGAAAAACACCGTGCCCAGCATGACGAAGACCGTCAGACGGGCGCTGCAGGCGGTGAACGGGATGAGCATCACCGTCACCAGCCGTTGCCGGGGCGTCGCGAGCGTCCGGGTGGCCGCGATCGCCGGGACGTTGCAGCCGAAACCCACGACGAGCGGCAGAAACGCCCGCCCCGGCAGGCCGAGCAGACCCATGACGCGGTCGGTCAGGACGGCGGCGCGGGCGAGGTAACCCGAGTCCTCCAGCAACGCGAGCAGGGCGAACATGATCGCGAGCAGGGGGGTGAAGCTCAGCAGCATCCCGACCCCGCCGATGACGCCGTCCACGAGCAGCCCCTGGACCCAGGTCCCGCCGAGACCGAGCCCGCCGAGCCCCCACGCCACGCCCTGCGACACCGGCCCGGCAAAGAAGTCGCCCAAGAGATCCTGCAACGGGACCGCCACCGCGGTCGTGAGCTGGAAGACGCCCCACATGACCGCGAGGAAGACCAGCGGCCCGAGGACGGGGGCCAGGACCACGCGGTCGACCCGGTCCGACCAGCGCGTCTGCACCTGGCCGTCGCTCGCCGTGCCCGCTGCCACGGCGGCGGCGATCCAGGCGAACCGTTCGTCATCCGCTTCCGCGATCCCGGCAACCGGGGTCCGGGCCGGCGGAACGGGGTCGGCCGCGGCCGCCGTCACGGTCTGGGCAAGCTCCGCCAGCCCCGTCCGGTGGCGGGGATCAATCTCGACCACCGGTACGCCGAGGTGGCCGGCGAGCGCCGCGGGGCGGACGGCCAGCCCGCGGCGGTGGGCCACGTCGGGCATCGTCACCGCCACGACCAGCCGGCGCGGCAGTTCCCGCAGTTGTGCGACCAGGTAGAGGGAACGGCTGAGGTGAGCCGCGTCCACCGCCACGATGGTGAGATCGGGGGCGTCGTCAGAGTCCGGGTCCGCCACGAGTTCAGCGGTCAGTTGCTCGTCCGGCGAGGCGGCGTCCAGGGAGTACGCGCCCGGCAGGTCGACCAGGGTCGCGGACGCGCCGTCGCCCAGCCGCCAGGTGCCGCGGGCGACCTCGACCGTGGTACCCGGCCAGTTACCCATCGTCGCCCGCGCCCCGGTCAGCGCGTTGAACAGTGTCGATTTGCCAACGTTCGGCGGGCCGACCAGACACATCACTGGCAGGGTGGCGGGCCGCCGCCCCTGGGAGGACCGGCTCACCGGGGTACCACCACGGTGAGGGTCCGGGCGAGCCCGCGGCCGACCGCGATCCGGCTGCCCCCGAGATCAAGGACCTTCGCCCCGCCGGCCGCCGTTTTGAGTACGCGGACGGGACTCCCGGCGCGCCACCCCAGGGTCATCAGACGGTGCGCCAGGCGGGGGTCGGCGGCGGTCGCCGCGATGACCAGTGGTTCATCGACGGGCGCGCGGTCAAGACTCCAGACCGGTCCGGGGGTGGGTTTCACATAGGTTAGGTTAGCCTAACCTCGCTTATTTCGCAACGCCACACTTGCGAAATGAATTAGCCGTCTACCGCAGGTGGTACACGTCCCCGCTGGCGAACGTCCGGATCTCCCCGTCCACGTCGACCAGCAACTGTCCGTCGTCCGCCACCCCGTCGGCCCGGCCGACGACCTCGGTCTGGTCGCCCAATTGGACCCGTACCGACTGCCCCACCGTCGTACACACGGCGCGGTAGGCCGCGACCACCCCGCGCGGGTCCTGGACGACCTCGTCGAACACCGCCCCACACTCGTCCAGGACGAGCGCGGCCACCACCTCGCGCGTCGCCGGGCAACCAGCCATCGCGAGCGACACCGCCCCCGGGAACCCGATTGTCGCCGCCGTCTGGCCGACGTTGATCCCCGCCCCGGCGACGGCGCGGCTCCCCGCCACCTCCACCAGGATCCCACAGACCTTCAAGCCGTCGATGAGCACGTCGTTCGGCCACTTCAGCCCGGCGATGACCCCGAGCCGGCCGAGCGCCCGGACCACCGCGACGCCCGTCGCCAGCGGCAACAACCCCCAGGTGGCGGGCGTCCCGACGAGCGGGGTGGCCATGGACAAGGCGATACTCGTCCCCCGGGGCGTCGACCAGGCGCGGTCGAGCCGACCCCGGCCCGTACCCTGTTCAAGCGCGATGAGAGCGGTGAACGCGGGACACTCCCCGGCCCGCGCCCGCCGGACCAGATCGGCGTTCGTCGAACCGGTGTGCCCGACCACCGCCACGGCCCACCGGTGGTCGCGCGAACGCGCCGCCACCTGCTCGCGAAATGACTCGACCTCGTCCACACCTGCTACCGTAACAGAATGCGACTCGTCCTGGCTTCCCAGTCCCCCGCCCGGCTCCAGACCCTGCGCGCGGCCGGCCTCCATCCCGAGGTCGTCGTGTCGAGCGTCGATGAGGCCAGTTACCGGGCTCCGACGCCCGCCGCCCTCGCGGCCCTCCTCGCACAGGTCAAGGGCGAGGCCGTCTTCGCCGCGCTCGGCACTCCGGCGGACACGATCGTGATCGGCTGCGACTCGATCCTGGACTTCGAGGGGCGACCGGTCGGCAAACCGGGTACGCCCGCAGCCGCGACGGCCCTGCTCAAGCGGACGCGGGGCCGCTCGGGGGTCCTCGTGACCGGCCATCACGTCATCGTCGCCGGGGCCGACGTCCAGCGCGTCACGCGCGTGGGTACGACGGTGGTCCACGTCGCCGACCTGACCGATGAGGAAATCGAGGCCTACGTCGCCACGGGTGAACCGGAACACGTCGCCGGGGGTTTCACCATCGACGGCCTCGGCGGTGCCTTCATCGCCGGCCTCGAGGGCGACCCCCACAACGTGGTCGGGCTGTCGCTCCCGCTGGTCCGGATGATGCTCGCCGATTGCGGCGTCCGCTGGACGAGTCTCTGGACGGCCTGACGGGCCCCTGCTGTCGGCTAGAACCACTGATCCACCATGCGCCACCATCCGAACGCCAGGACG
>JAIRVA010000147.1 GCA_031254155.1 Propionibacteriaceae bacterium | reverse complement strand
TCGGCCCGCAGTCGCGGGCCGAGTTGGCCGCGCTGTTCGGCGGCGCGAGCCTCGTCCTCGTACCCTCCTATTCCGAGACGTTTGGCCTGGTCGCGCTGGAAGCGGCGGCAAGCGGTACGCCGGTGGTCGCGTCGGCGGCCGGCGGGCTCCGCGAGGCGGTCGTCCACGGCGAAACGGGCCAGCTCATGGACTCGCGGGCCCCCGAGGACTGGGCGCGCGCGATCTGCCTGCTGCTCGGCAACCCGGCGCGCCTCACTCGGATGGGCGTCGTCGCGCGGGTCCACGCCCGCCGGTTCACCTGGGCGAACATGGCCCGGCAGGTCGCCGACGTGTACGAGGACCTGGTGGGATGAGGTACCTCTTCCTCCACGCCCACCCCGATGACGAGACCCTGTCGACGGGCGCAATCATTGTCGCGCTCCGCGCCGCGGGCCACGTACCGCTCGTTTTGACCGCCACCCGTGGTGAACGGGGCGAGGTCGTCCCAGGCTCCCTGTCCGCGGGCCCCGCTCCGCTGGACCTGGCCGGGATCCGGGCGGCCGAGCGGGTGACCGCCCTCGCCGCACTCGGGGCGACGGACGCGGGCTGGCTGGGGGCGGGGTCGAACCGGACGCCGGGACAGGCGCCCCGGCGCTACCGCGACTCCGGCATGGTCTGGGTGACGCCGACGCTCGCCGGGCCCGCGCCGGACGCCCCGGCGGACTGTCTCACGCGGGCGGACCCCGACGAGATCGTGGCCGACGTGGCCGCGGCGGCCACCTTCTGGCAGGCGGACGCGCTCGTCTCGTACAACCAGGCCGGCGGGTACGGTCATCCGGATCACGTCCGTTGCCACGAGGCCGCCCGCGCGGCGGGGGTCCGGCTCGGTCTGCCGGCGTACGAGATCACCGATGACCATGCGGGCGAGTGGTACGAAGCGGGTGACGGCGCGCCCGCTGTTCTCGCCGCCCATCGCGCCTACCGGACCCAGTTCACCGTCGACGGCGACCGGGTCATCCACGTCGGCGGCCAGGTGGAGCAGATCCGGTACGCCGGGGGGTGGGTACACGGGGTATGACGGACTATCCGTACGGTCCGGCGGTAGCATCACCCGTTCGGTGAAGATTCCACTATCTTCCCTTGTCAGAGTGGGGCCAGAAGACCTGTCCCCCTGGCTCTCCCCTGCTCGGGCACAATGCCCTGAGTCAAGTCGTTCCGTTGGCGTCGCGCACAATAGGACTAATGTGATTACCGTGAGTCTGGGAAGTAGCCATCACAACGTACTTTCAGAGGAGGACATCATGAATCGCAAGGCTGCTCGTTCCGATATTCGGATGGTGGGGCTGGGGAGAACGGCAGTTCTCAATGCCTAGGTTGGCGTCCCTGCGAGGGTTGGGCCTGGTTTCGGTGGTCCTGATGGCGGGGTGCACGGGGCAGTCTGTTTCTACACCCACTGTGTCGCCGACGGTCGCGGCCTTGTGGGTAACGAACATTGATGGAGCGTTGTCTGATCCTGGACTGACGGACTTCGAACGCCAGGTCTTGTCCGATTATCAGGTGTCAGATGCCGAGTACGCGGAAGCACAAGGGCGGTACGTTGGTTGCATGGCGGATCAGGGGTGGACAGTGACGATCAGTGACAACGGTTACACGATCAGTGCGGCTCCGGGGTCACATGCTAGGGAGACCGTGCCGCAGTCCACTGTCGACTCGTGCATGAAAGGCTCCCTGTTCTACATTGAGCCCATTTACCTGGGCTTGCGGGACAATCCTCAGGGGCTGAGCTTGTCCGAACAGATCCGGGCCTGTTTTGAGGCGAACGGTGTGCCTGATGGCGTGGGCCTGACCAGCGAGCAGTTCGATCAACTGGTGGCGGATCCGGCGTTCGTTGCGAGTACGCCACGGGGGGAGTTGTGCGTATGGGACCCGCTTGGGCAGAACGGTCTCAGCATCGCTCAGGCCCAAGCCATGGATGAGGCGAAGAGGGCGCCGTCCGTCGGTGGGTCGCCTGCACTAAACTGTACGCCCCCGCCGGGATGGGTGAGTGGTCAGCCGATCAACTGCTGATCTCCTTGCCAATGTTCCATTCGTCGGGGTCAGGTGAGGGAAGAACCCTGGTTAGGGCCTCGCAGACAAGCGATACGCTTCCTGCGCGCGCCCGCTCTCGGCGGCCTCCGCTACCATGGAGATGATCAGTAGTCACCAAGGAGTACGCGATGTCCGCCACCTACGACCCCGCCACGGGCCCGTTCCCCGACCCCGCCACGGGTTCCCCCGACTCGGCGGGCTCACCCTCCGCCCCAGCCGCCTCCAGTCTCGACCTCGGGCCGACCCCGTGGGCACCCAGCCAGCCGGCGCCCCGGTACGTTGGCGGTACCCCCGATCCGGGGTACTTTCCCGGCGCGAACCCGTACCAGCCCGCCCCGCAGTACGCCCCGCCAACCCCCCAGTACGCCCCGCCGGCCTCCCAGTACGGCGGGCCCGCCCCCACGGTCAGCTACGCCTCGGACCCCGCACCGACACCGGGCTACGAGGTGTATGACGGTACGATGTCCCAGCCGGCCGCGCTGCAACCGTACGCCTACCAGTTTCAACCCTCAGCGCCGCTCACGCCCGGCCAGGTGGTCCAGACGCCGTACGGTACCTTCGTCGTCGGTGACAAGTCCAGGATGGCCGCCGGACTCCTCGGTATCTTCCTCGGCGGTTTCGGGGTCGGTCAGTTCTACCGGGGCAACATCGGCCTCGGTATCGCCCAGATTTTCGCGAACATTGCCTGCGGCGCCGGGGCGCTGTGGGGTTTCGTCGAGGGCATCCTCGTCCTCGTTGCCAAGCCGGGGGCACCACTGTCCCTCGACTCCAACGGCCGGATCATGATTTAGTCGCTGGCGATCACCGGGCCAGCTTGCCCGTCAGTTCCCCGTGGTGTCGATGACCGCTGACCCGATCACCCGCGTTTTGTCGTAGATCACGGCCGTTTGACCAGGGGCGATGCCGTAGGCGGGCTCGTCGAGACCAACATCGATCACGTCACCAGTCACCCGTACCACCGCCCGTACCGCCGCCGCGTGGGCGCGCAACTGGACCGCCGCCCGGAACTCGCCCGTGGGGGTTTCCTCGCACCACCGTGGCTGACTTCCGGTGAGGGAGCGGATCGCGAGGTGCTCGCGCGGACCGACAACCACGGTGTTCGTCGCCGCGTCGAGGCCCAGCACGTACCGCGGCCGACCGTCCGCCGCGGGCCGGCCCAGCCGGAGACCCTTGCGCTGCCCGATGGTGTACGCGTAGTAGCCGTCGTGGTGGCCGAGCACCGTCCCGCCCTCGTCGCGGATGTCGCCCGGGCGGGCGCCCAGCCGCTCGCGCAGGTAGCCCGCGGTGTCACCGCCGGGGATGAAGCAGATGTCGTACGAGTCGGGCTTCGCCGCGACCCGCAACCCGCGTTCGCGGGCCTCCCGCCGTACCTCCGTCTTCACCGATTCGCCCAAGGGGAAGTACGTCCGGCGGAGCTGGTCCTGGGTGAGCACCCCCAGGACGTAGCTCTGGTCCTTCGTGGGGTCGACGCCCCGGTGCAACTCGACCCCGCCGTCCCGCCGCACCAACTGGGCGTAGTGCCCGGTGACAACGCCGTCGAAGCCCGTCGCCACCGCCCGCGCGAGGAGGGCGGCGAACTTGATCCGCTCGTTGCAGCGTAGACAGGGGTTGGGTGTCCGGCCGGCCGCGTACTCGCCCACGAAGCCCGCGACGACCTCGCGCTCGAACGCGGCGGCGAGGTCCCAGATCTCGTACGGGAGACCGAGCTGGTCGGCGACCCGCGCCGCGTCATCAATGTCTCCGGGTGCGCCGCACCCCTCCGCGCCCGACCCGGCTTCCGGCGCAAAAACCCCGTGTGACAAGTCGAGATGGATCGCGGTCACCTCGTGTCCGGCGTCGAGCGCGCGCGCTGCGGCCACCGCCGAATCGACCCCGCCGGACAGGGCCGCGATGAGGCGCGCCATCAGCCAGCCCGCCGGGGGTTCGCGTATCCCTTCACGCCTCCATTCTCCCATGGACGGGGCACTCAGCGCGGGTGAGCACGATGATAGACTGAGGAACCGCTGATCTACCATGTGCCGTTTCATTCCGCCTGGCGCCCGGCTGACGACACAGCGTGGACCAGCACTTCCGAGGCGCCGACAGACGTTCACGAGGGGTGCGAATGGCAAAGCGAATATTGTTCCTCTTCTCCGACACCGGCGGTGGTCACCGCGCGGCGACGAACGCGATCATTGAGGCGTTGCGTCTCGAGGGCGAGTACGAAACGACGATGGTCGACTTCCTCCGCTACTACTCACCCTCGCCGCTGCGCTACTCGCCAGAAATCTATCCGCCTTTGTCGAAGCTCAAACGGACCTGGAAAATGGGGTACGAGGCGGCCAACGGAGCGCGGCGGAGCCGCGCGGTCAACCGCATCACGTACCCGTACCTCCGTCGTTCCGCCGAACGCCTGATCGCCGAGAACCCAGCTGACATCATTGTTTCGGTCCACCCGCTGGCGAACGCGGTCATCCCGCGCGCCATGCGGGCGCACCCCGTCCCCTTCGTCACCGTCGTCACCGACATGGTCTCGACGCACGCCTTCTGGTACTCGCGGGCGGCCGACCTCATCATTGTCCCCACTCTCCAAGCCAAGAACCGGGGTCTCCGCCTCGGCATCCCGGCGGCCCAGATGAGCGTCCTCGGGCAACCGGTATCGCCCGCGTTCGGCTCGCTGACAACGCCCAAGACCGAGCTGCGCGCCGAGCGCGAGTGGCCGGGGGACACCCCGGTCGTCCTGCTCGCCGGCGGCGGCGACGGCATGGGACCGGTCCGGCGGGTCGCCCGCGCGATCAACGAGGCCCGGCTGCCGGTCCACCTCGCGGTCATCTGCGGACGCAACGATGATTTGTACAAAGACCTCTCCCGCCTCAAGTGGCGCATCCCGCACGACCTGTACGGTTTCACGTCCGAAATGCCCCGCTTCATGAAGGCCGCCGATCTTTTCGTGACCAAGGCCGGGCCCGGGTCGATCTCGGAGGCGTTCATCTGCGGGCTGCCGATCGTGCTGTACGCCGTTCTGCCGGGCCAGGAGGAGGGCAACGTTGATTACGTCCTCGACGCGGGTGCCGGCATGTGGGCACCGACGCCCGAGGCGGTGGTCGAGGCCGTACGCCTGCTCGCCGAAGACCAGGCCGAACGGGCGGACATGGCCGCCCACAGCCTGAAACTCGCCCGCCCGGACGCGGCGCGGGACATCGCCCGCGCCATCGTGGGTGTCTTGGGGTAAGGAGGTTCCGTGTCTGTGTATTCCCGGCTTGAGGCGGCCCCGCCGGACCCGATCCTCGGCGTGACCGAGGCGTACTCGGCCGATCCGTCGCCTGACAAGGTCAATCTTGGGGTGGGGATCTACCTCGACGAGACCGGCCAGATCCCGCTGCTCGAGTGCGTCGAGGCGGTGGAGGAGGAGTTGACGGCGCGGAAGCGGCCGCGGGGGTACCTGCCCATCGACGGCATGGCGTCCTTCAACCGGGCCGTCCAGGTGCTCGTTTTCGGCGCGGATTCGCCCGCCGTGACGAGCGGGCGGGTGGCCACGGTCCAGTCACTCGCGGGTACGGGGGCGCTTCGCGTGGGGGCCGGCCTGCTGGCCCTGAGCTCGCCCGGACGGACGGTCCTGTTGTCCGCCCCGTCATGGGAGAACCACCGGTTGTTGTTCTCGCGGGCCCGGTTCCAGATCGCCCGGTACCGGTACTACGACCCCGTCACCCGCGGCGTCGACCACCGTGGCCTCATCGAAGATCTCAGCGCGGCCGAGCCCGGGACCATCGTCGTCCTCCACGCCTGCTGCCACAACCCGACCGGCTGCGACCTGACCGAGGTCGACTGGTCCCAGGTCATCGAGGTCGTCCAGGCCAGAGGACTCGTCCCCTTCCTCGATTTCGCGTACCAGGGCTTTTCCCGGGGCGTCGAGCCGGACCGGTACGGCGTCGACGCCCTCGTACGGGTCGGCGTACCCTTCCTCGTCGCCAACTCGTTCTCCAAGAACTTCAGTTTGTACGGCGAGCGAATCGGGGCGATCCACTTCGTCACCGGCAGCGCCGCCGAGGCGGCGATCGTGGATTCACAAGCCAAGACGGTCGTACGGTCGTTGTACTCCAACCCCGCCACCCAGGGTGCGGCCATCGTGTCGATGATCCTCAACTCCCCCGCGCGGCGGGCTAAGTGGGAGGCCGAGTTACGGGCCATGCGCCACCGGATCATCGACATGCGCCACGCCTTCCGGGCCGGCCTCGCCGCCGCCGGGGTCGAGGAGGATCTGAGCTACATCACCTCCCAGACCGGGATGTTCTCCTATTCCGGCTTGTCCATCGAGCAAATGAGACGACTGCGGAGCGAGTTCCATGTGTACGGACTCGATTCTGGGCGGTTGTGCATGGCGGCTCTGAATCCGGGGAATATTGAACGGGTGGTCGAAGCGGTGGGGCGGGTGATGGTGCCAGCCTAGTTGCTGATCGTCTTTGGGGCTGGTGTGGTTTTTGGTCATCTTGGGCCTGCTCATTGATTTGCTGACTCGGCCTGCCTCGCCGGGGCCTCCCCATGCGTCCTCGGATTCGCTTCCGGGGACCAAAGGTCCCCGGCGAATCCTGCGGGCATGGGTACCCCCCCGGCGGGCGCGGCCGGGTTTCCTCCCGGAGTTCCGTTTGCTGCCCGGGTACCACTTTTGCGCGTCCCGGGTTCAGCACGTACGGGGCAGTCACCACGGCAGCCCCCATCTTTCTTGGGGGCTGACGGGCGCTGGTCGCCAACTGTCGGCTGGTCCTTGGTGAGCGCCTATCACCGGGAAAGTGGCTGGTGGTTTGTCGAGGTGGGAGCGCGGTCAACCGACCATGTTGGCGTCCATTTCTTCGGCCAGCGCGAGGCTAATTCCTGCGGTTCCGTTGGGATCCCAGCGACAGAGCTTGCCTTCCGGAGTGCTCGGGTGGTAGTCGATGCTTGCAAGCAGCGTCTCCAGTTCGTCGTCCGACAGCCCGTCGCCGTCGGGAACGTTGTGTTCCGCGAAGCACGTGCGGACCAACTCGGCCCGGCTGAGACCTTCGGGGTTCCTTGTCATACCCACATAGACGGGTTCGACTTCGGTGATCGTTCCGTTTTCACAAGCCGCGCTCGTTGTCCAGTCCATCGGCTGACCCTCGTTCGGTGTCCCGACCGCCCCCCACCCTGAGTAACCGTTCGCGTCCGCGGTGACTACCCAACCGTGATCCGCCATGCAGGAGATGTAGCGATCCTGGGCTTCGGCGTACTCCGCGTCGGTGACCTTGAAGTCGGCCAGTACCTCCCGTTCGAAGTCGCTCGGATTGCTGGCGAGAATCGTTGAGATGTACGAGTACCACAGCGCCGGGACCGTGGGCGTCGGGGTCACGGCAGCTTCCGGGGAACTGCAGCCGACTAGGCCCGCCGAAAGTGTCACTAGGAGCAGCACCGATACGGTACGCCGCCTCAGATGATGGACAATATGCAACGTTTGAAGATGAAACAACTTTGGCCTCACAGCTACACTCTGCCGCCATTGTACCCTGGTAGCGGGGGGTGTTCACCGGGCCACGGGGGCCACCGTCCTGGCAGCTCCCTCCTTGACAAGGGAATATGGCTAATCTGGGGGTTAGAGAAGGGTGTGATCGCGCTTTCTTGGTACTTCGCCAGGGAGCCTGTGCGTGCCAATCGGTGGTGCGCCCGGTAGAGTAGGGGATGCATTCCCCGGTTGGTCTTTCGGCAGGGCCCGCCTGACTTTGAATCAGGATTAGCGCAGTAGGTTCGACTCCTACCCGGGGAGCCCAGCGCGTCACCATTGGTAGGTCTTCCGCCAAAGTCTTCCGTGTTCGACGGCGGCCAGGGTGGGAAGCACCAGGTTGGTAGTTTCCCATGGCCCACCCGACCGGCCACTCTTCTGGTGATAGGTGCTTACCCATGATCAGCCGACAACTGGAGACCAGCGCCCGTCAGCCCCCTAAGAAGAGGGGGCTGCCGTGGTGACTGCCCCGTACGTGATGAGCCTGGGACGCGCAAAGGTGGTGACCCGGGCAGCAAACGGAACCCCAGGAGGAAACCCGGCCGCGCCCGTCGGAGGGGACCCATGCCCGCAGGATTCGCCGGGGACCTTCAGGTCCCTGGGAGCGAATCCGAGGACGCATGGGGAGGCGCCGGCGAGGCAGGCCGAGTCAGCGACCTGATGAGCAGACCGTAGTTGACCCAATAGAGCCCTCCGCAATTGATCAGAAAACGACCAGCCCCGCAAATGACAGTTTTTACATAGTGATATCGTACAGATGAAAATGATGAACCCCCCAAGTTAGGCGGTAAGATGGTCGTGTTCACAGTTCCGGAAGGTAATAGGTGATGGGATCTGAGCGGGACTCGGTAGCGGCGGTCATTCTCCTCGCGGCCGGCAGCGGTACGGGGATGAAGTCTCGTACCTCCAAACTTCTTCATACCCTCAGCGGTCGTTCGTTGTTGTCATGGGCAGTGGCGGCGGCGGAAGGGGTCAACCCCGACCGGCTAGTTGTCGTGGTGGGGTACCAGAAAGAGCAAGTCGAAGCGCATTTGAACGACATTGCGCCCGCCGTACTGCGGGCGGTCCAGGAGGACCCGCGCGGTACGGGACACGCGGTGGCGTGTGGGCTCGAGGCCGTGGGTGACACCGACGGCGAGATCGTGGTGACCTACGGCGACGTACCGCTCCTCACGGGTGAGACCCTGCGCCGGCTCGTGGCGACGCACCGGCAGGCCGGCAACGCGGTCACGGTCTTGACGTCGGTGGTTGACGACCCGACGGGGTACGGGCGGATCCTGCGCTCCGGCGACGACATCCTGGGGATCGTCGAGCACCGCGACGCCGACGACGCGCAGCGGGCGATCAACGAGATCAACTCGGGTATCTACGTGTTCGCGGCCCAGACGCTGCGCGACGGTTTAGCCCAGTTGACACCGGTCAATGGTGAGCTCAACCTGATCGACGTCCTCACGTACGCGCGGGGCCGCGGCGAGCGCGTCGGGGCGTTCGTCGAAGCCGACCACTGGCAGACCGAGGGGGTCAACGACCGGGTCCAACTCGCGGCGTTGTCGGCTGAGATGAACCGGCGGATCGTGGCGAAGTGGATGCGTGAGGGCGTGACGGTCATCGACCCGGCGACGACGTGGATTGAGGCGGGCGTGTCGCTCGAACCGGACGTGGAGGTGTGGCCGGGGACGATCCTGCGCGGCGCGACCTCGATCGCGGCGGGGGCGGTCATCGGCCCGGATACCCGGCTGACCGACGTCGAGGTGGGGGAGGGCGCGGAGGTTCTCCGCAGCGAGGCGACCCTCGCCGTCATTGAGGCGCGCGCCACGGTCGGGCCGTTCTCGTACCTCCGCCCAGGGACGCAACTCGGCCCGCGCGGCAAGATCGGGGCCTTCGTGGAGACGAAGAACGCGCAGATCGGGGAGGGGACGAAGGTGCCGCACCTCACGTACTGCGGCGATGCCGAGCTGGGTGCGGGGACGAACATCGGGGCGGGGACGATTTTCGCGAACTACGACGGTACGAACAAGCATCGTACGACCGTCGGCGAGAGATCATTCATCGGGTCGGACACCGTTCTGATCGCGCCCGTCCACGTCGGTGACGACGCGTTCGTGGCCGCCGGATCGGCGCTGACAAGCGATGTTGAGTCGGGAGCGCTCGCGGTGGCACGGGGCCGCCAGCGGAACATCCCCGGCTGGGTGGAGAAGCACCGGGCGCGTACAGCCCGTACGTCCCGAACCACGACCGAAAAGGAGTGACCCGTGTCCGACCTGATCAAGAAGGACGTCAAACATTTGATGCTTTTCGCGGGCAGGTCGCACCCGCAGTTAGCCAACCAGATTGCGGCGTTGTTGGGTACGGAGATCGTACCGTCCCGGATGGTCACGTACGCCAACTCGGAGATCTACGTCCGCTTCGAGGAATCGGTACGCGGGTGCGACGCGTTCGTCATCCAGGCCCACACGACGCCGGTCAACGACTGGCTGATGGAACAATTGGTCATGGTCGACGCCCTGAAGCGGGCGTCGGCGAAGCGGATCACGGTCGTGTCGCCGTTCTATCCGTACGCGCGCCAGGACAAAAAACACGCTGGTCGCGAGCCGATTTCGGCCCGGCTCGTGGCCGATCTGTTCCGCGTGGCCGGGGCGACGCGGGTCATGAGCGTCGACCTGCACGCGGCGCAGATCCAGGGGTTCTTCGACGGGCCGGTGGACCACCTGTACGGGATGCCGATCCTGGCGGACTACGTCAAGAAGAATTATGACTTGTCCAACTTCGTGGTGGTGTCGCCGGACGCGGGCCGGGTCCGGAACGCGGACATGTGGTCGGACCGGCTCGGCTGCCCCCTCGCGATCATCCACAAGCGGCGGGACCCGAACGTCGCGAACACCGTGGCGGTCCATGAGGTCGTCGGCGAGGTCGAGGGCAAGACCTGCCTGCTGGTGGACGACATGATTGACACGGGCGGTACGATCTGTCTGGCCGCCGAGGCACTCAAGATGCAGGGGGCCGCGAAAGTGGTGGCGGCGGCGACCCATCCCGTCCTGTCCGGGCCGGCGGCTGACCGGCTCAACCGGTCGGCGTTTGAGGAAGTCATCGTGACGAATACGTTGCCGATCGATCCGAAGGTGCAGATTCCTAAACTGACTGTACTGTCTATCGCGCCGTTGCTGGCCAAGGCGATTCGGGCCGTCTTCGAGGATGGATCTGTCGCGGCGTTGATGAACGAGCAGTAGGGCTGATCAGGGCGGCGGGCGATTGCTGTTCGGACGGGGTTGTACCGTGTGGACGGGGTACTCGTCTTGGTCGGCGGGTCTGGCCTGCCTCGCCGGGACCCACCCCACCTGTCCTCAGATTCTGAGGGCCTTGCGGCCCCCGGAATCTTCCGGCGGTGGGGTACCCCCCCGGCGGGCGCGGCCGATTCCGGGTGTGCCAGCCGGGTGTCGCGGTCGAGTGCGGATTGTCCGGCCCCGGTTTTTCTGGGGGCTGGCGGGCGGGACTGTACTTTGTCGGCTCGGTCCTCTGTGCGCGCCGCATCGGGGGGAAAGTGGCTGGTACCTGGTAGGCCAGGGGGACCACCGACCAAGTGTTTCATAATGTGACAAGGGAAGACAGTGGGGCAGGGGGTCTGGGGCCAATTGCCCAAGTTGTGGCGCGACATTCGGGCATTTGGCTGACACAACTTGGGCAATTGACGGAGAACGGGGTCGGCGGGTCGGAGAGCGGGGTCGGTGGCCGGAGAGCGGGGTCGAGGGGTACCGTTTCTCCGCATTGGAACGTTTTAGTCCGCCGTACATTCCGCGAAAGCATGAAAACGCGTCGGGAACCGCCCGTTTGGCTACCGTTTTTCCGCAAACGCGGAGGTACGGGGGAGTTAGCCGGCGGGGAGGCCTAGGTCGTCTAGGGCGTCTTGCAGGGTGAGTGGGGGGAGGTTGCCTTGGGGGTGGTGAACTAGGAGGCCCCGGACTCCCAGTTGCGCCGGGCCTTGTACGTCGGCAGTCTCGTTGTCGCCGAGCATGGCCACCGTGGCGGGATCCGTGTCGCCCAGCGCCGCCTGGAAAATCCGGACATCCGGCTTCTCCCAGCCGACCTCGGCGGAGCAAATGACCTGGTCGATCCACGGTTCGAGCCCGAGTGCTGCCACGATCTCAGCCAGTTCGGGGACGTGGTTGGACACGATCACGTTCCGACAGCCCGCCGTCCGGGCCCGGATGAGCGCCGGGAGCGTGTCGTCAAACAGTCGGAAACCGGCGGGGTCGCAGTACATCCGACGAAACGCCGGTACGATGCTCGCCGGGTCGATCTCCGGGGCGAGGATGGCGGCCACGCCGACAAGGTGGACTCCGAAGTGGGACCACCACCCGTCCGCGTCGCCCCAGTCGGCGTGGCCGGTTTGGGGCGAGTCCCACGGGTAGTGGCCCGCGAGGAGTGGTCGTACATCTTCCCTTGTCAACCCCGGATGCCCGAGCTCCACCAGCGTCGCGGCCAGGCAGCCGGACCACATCACCGGCCGCTCCGCCAACGTACCGTCAAAATCCCACCACAAGACCCGGGGGTACGGTCCCGACGGACCCCGGGCCATGTCGGCGTATGTCGACGGGCTGTTCACGTGCGTGACGGGGGAGCGAGCCGGTTCATTCGGCCAGACCGTATGGTGAGGACGAGGCAAGACGTGCTGGCATGGTTGAGGCGAGGACGAAACCCAGGCTTGGCCACGCCAAGCCGTATGGTGAGGACGAGGCGAGACGTACTCGTATGGTTGAGGTGAGGACGAAACCCAGGTTTGGCCGGTTCATTCGGCCAGACCGTATGGTGAGGACGAGGCGAGACGTGCTGGCACGGTTGAGGCGAGGACGAAACCCAGGTTTGGCCGGTTCATTCGGCCAAACCGTATAACCGGTCCCCGGCGTCCCCGAGCCCGGGCACGATGTACCCATGGTCGTTCAGATGGTCGTCGACCGCCGCGACGACAAGGGTAAACGGTACGTCGAGGTCCTTGGTCATGTCCTCGATGTAGGCGATGCCCTCGGGGGCCGCGATGAGGCAGACCGCCGTGATGTCGTCGGCGCCGCGGTCACGGAGGAACTGGACCGTTCCGCCCAGCGAGCCGCCGGTCGCCAGCATCGGGTCCAGGACGTAGCACTGCCGCCCGGAGAGGTCCTTGGGCAGGCGTTCGGCGTACGTGAAAGGCATGAGGGTTTCCTCGTCGCGGACCATGCCGACGAACCCGACCTCGGCGGACGGCATGAGGCGGGTCATGCCTTCGAGCATGCCCAGGCCGGCGCGGAGGATGGGGACGACGAGGGGGCGCGGCTTGCAGAGGCGGACCCCGACGGTCCTGGCAACTGGGGTTTCGACATCGCAGGATTCGACGCGGACGTCGCGGGTGACTTCGTACGCGAGCAGCGTCACGAGTTCCTCAACGAGTTGGCGAAAGAGGGGCGAGGGGGTCGGTTTGGCCCTCAGCAGGGAGAGCTTGTGGGCAACCAAGGGGTGATCAATGACGCGCAGTTCCACGGGCACTAGTTTTTCACACTTCGCGGGCGGGTGGGTAACGGGAGTACGGTACGGGGGCGCGCGGGCGACCGTACTGACAACGTACTGACGGCCCAAAGATAACGATTTGGTAACGCCAAAGCCCCCGGAAGCCCGCCCCCTCTGGCCGATGGCGACAAGACCTGCAAAGATAGGGGGAGCACAAGGAGGAAGAATGTCCATCTGGGATCCCGAGGACGTTGTGAAGGACGATAGCCCTGCCCTGGACGACGATCTCGCCGGCGACGAGTTTGACGACGATGACGACGATCTGGACGACGCGGACGACGACGAGATCGATTTCTGCGTGGCGTTGTACCGGGAGGATGGCATTCCGGTCGGTGTCGCGCTTGAGCCGGACCTCGCGAACGACTTCGAGGGTCTGCTCGCGTACCTCCAGCGCATCCCCGGCGACGCTGGCGCGCTGGGCCTGGTCTCGCTGGATTCGGACGTTTTGGTCGCGGTGAGGGTACGGGGGCCACGGCACGTCCAGGTGTTCATTTCTGATGTGTACTACGTTGACACCTGGCCGATCGTCCGGGACGCCGCCGACTTCCTGGGCCTGGACCCGGAGAGTGCCGAGGTACCAGACGAGGGTCCGGTTGGCGACTTGGGGATGTTCGCCGACCAGGGCGTCTCCGAGATGGACCTCGAGGCCATGTTCATGGATTCGGACGAGCTGAACAGCGAAGACATGGCGGACAAGGTGGCCAACGGGATGCGGCTGGGGACGGTGTTCCGCAAGGCCGTCGACGATTTCTGGGATCTGGACGACGACGAGTAAAGACACGGTCGGTAACAAATGGTGCAAGTGGCGGTTTCGGGGCGGGATGCCTGGTAAGGCGGAGTGCCCTAAAAAGTAGCAGGGCTACGCCGGAGCGGCCGACAACGCCATCAGGCGCCCGATCCCGGAAACGACACGCGACAGTCATTAACAACCGTGTCCTAAGTACGAGGGTGGTACGCCGTACTGACCTGTGGGCGTGGTACCAGGCGTCGAGTGGTGCCAAGCGGTGGCGATGAGCTAGACTTTTCTGCGGTCGATGACTCGGCCAATCCAAGGATCGGGTGGTGGGTACCCGGTCATCCGGAGTGGGAACCGCTCACGATTCCCGCTCTCCACACCTCGGGGTGTGGCGCAGCTTGGTAGCGCGCTTCGTTCGGGACGAAGAGGTCGCAGGTTCAAATCCTGTCACCCCGACGGTATTTGTCCTTGTCGGGAGCAGTTTTCCGCTCTTGACAAGGAGTCTTTAGGATGCGGAAGTCACCGCTTTGCCACCGCTTTGAAGTTGCAGGATGCCGTTTACCGGGGGCGTCCCGGACTGTTCGGGGTCGTCCCGAATCCATTGGATATGCCGTCGTCTTGGGTTGCGTCGGGCTGAACCGTGTTCTCTGGGGAACCTCGGCGCACCTGCCAGTCATGAGAACCCTGGACGATCCTTCTGAACTTGAACCGCTGATGTCCACAGCCGAGTTGGCCGCCTATCTCGGGGTGCCAGCGACAACGCTGTATGACTGGCGCATCAACGGTCAAGGACCTGTCGCTTACCGGATCGGTAAACACCTGCGCTTCCGACTACCTGACGTGCTGTCCTGGCTCGACGCCCACAAAGAACCATATCCCGTGCAAGCGTTACCTCGTCGTGCTCAGGAGGCTATCCGATGAGCAGGAACAGACTACCCATCGGCACGTTCGGGGACATCTACCTGACCAAACTGTCGTCAGGGCACTATAAAGCGCGGTGCCGTTATCGGGATTGGGATGGAGTATCTCGTCAAGTCCAAGCCACCGCGTCGAGCCGGACCGCCGCCGAGCGCATTCTGAAAGCAAAGCTGGTTGACCGGAACCTGTGCCAGCCCACCACCGGGATGTTGACGGCTGATGCGACCTTCGCCCAGCTCGTGGAGTATTGGTTGGCTGACATTGATTTGGAGGACCGTCTTGCTCGTCAGACCAGGGACCGTTACGCCTACCACATGCGACTACTCGTACTCCCAGTATTCGGGAACCTGACCCTACGAGAGATCGGCGTCGCCCGCTGTGACTTGTTCGTCAAGCAGTTGGCGAAGAAGTCCTACAACCGTGCCCGACAAGCCAAAGCAATCATGCGCTCGGCCTTCGGCCTAGCCGTACGTCACGAGATCATCCCGCGCAACCCCATGGACGGCATCGCAAGGCTTCATAAACCAGCCCACGAACCCACCGCCCTCACTCCTACCGAGGTCAACGCCATCCGGTTAGCCGTGCGGTTTTGGGAGACGGGGATCATCCCTACCGGGCCACGCCCGGACGGGCAGCTCTCAGCCATCATCGAGGTCATGCTCGGCACCAGCGCGCGCATCGGCGAAGCATTGGCGTTGCGCCGCAGGGACATCAACTTCACTGGCCCGGTCCCGTCGATCTCGATCCAGGGAACCATTGTCACCCCACGAGGCGAGCAACCATACCGACAGGACCATCCCAAGACCGCGAAGTCTCGTCGCACCGTTGCTGTTCCCAGCTTCACAGCTGACGCGATACGCCTCCGTCTCGCTGGTATGGACGACACCAGTCCTGAGGCGTTGGTGTTCGCCAGCCGGAACGGGACGCCGCTGACGATGAACAACGTCCGCCGCCAACTCCGCCACGTCCTCGCCCTATCAGGAATCGAAGGGGTAACTCCGCACATGTTCCGCCGAACCGTCGCGACTACGATCAATCAGGCTGCCGATATCGATCTGGCCGCAGAGTTGCTGGGTCATGTTGATCCCAGAATCACCATCCAGCACTACATCCAACGAAATCAGATGGTCAACCCCGCCACCGCCGCGATTCTGGAGCGGGCGCTTGCGCCCGACTGAACAGAACCGACTCCCAAGCGACTACTAGACATGGACACGTTTCACCCCGGAGACCCTGAACTGGGATCGGCGCTCCGCCAGACTTGCCGTAGGTGTCAAACGACGGTGTCGCCAAATTGGCGACACTGCACGACAAGAGAAAACACAGAACCTCTTGCCTGTCGCTCTCCACGAAACGCAGCAGGCTATGCCCCCTGGATGAGCAGTCGTGGTGCCGGCA
>JAIRVA010000145.1 GCA_031254155.1 Propionibacteriaceae bacterium | reverse complement strand
CGGGTCACCGCGACCCGCGTCTGGTGCGCGGCATCCACGCCCGGCGCGACCGTACAACCGGCCTCGCTGACACACGGGCTGCTCGCCACGAACGTGAGGGTCAGCGGTGAGCCGTGCGCCGCCGACAGCCCCACCGTGTGGTTCTGGTCGGCCCACGCGGTGACCACGGAGCTGCCCGCGACCCGCGAGGTCGCCCACACGGTACCCTGCCCGGTCGCACCCGTCGTCACCGACGCCGCGCCGAGCGACAACCGGCCGGGGTCCGCCGCCGCGAAGTACAACGTCCCCGCGACCGGGTTGCCGTACTGGTCGAAGGTGTACGCCGTGATGATGTCCCGGTCGCTGCCATCCGCCACCGCCCCGGTCTTCGTGACCGTGACGTGGGTCTGGTGGTCGGCGTCCACGCCGGGCGCCGGCTGGCAGCCGGTCTCGACGACACACAGGTGACCCGCCAGGAACCGCACCGTCAGCGCCGACCCGTGATCGGACAGTTCGTTGACATGGCCGCCCTCGGCCCAGGCCTGGACCTCGTACTCGCCCGCCTGGGTTGAGGTGGCCGTCACGGTACCATGCCCGGTCGAATCCGTCGTGATGGAGTACGCCGAGAGCTTGAGATCGGGCGACTGCACCGTGAGATAGACCGTCCCGGCGACCGGGCGGCCGTCCTCGTCATAGGTGTACGCCGAGATGACCGCCTGATCTTGGCCGTCCGCCACCGCGTCCGTCACCGTCACCTCGACGCGGGTCTGGTGCGCCGGGGTCACGCCCGGCGCCGGCGTACACCCGGCCTCCATCACACACACGGGCTTCGTGAAGGTCAGCGTGACGGGCGACGACTTCGCCGAGCCGTTGCCGCCCGCCTGCGGGAGCCACGTGATAGCGGCACCGTCGATCGTGACCACCGCACTATACGTCGTCGCCACCGTCGCGGTGTACGCGACGACCGTCTGGCCCGTCGCATCCGTCACCGCGACCGGCGTGACCACGGTCAACCCCGCCGGGGTACCCGCCGCCGGGGCCGACGCCACCGCCGCCCCCGCCACCGGGTTCCCGTACTGGTCAAACGCGTAGACGGTCGCCTGGTCCTGGCCGCCCCCAATCACCTGCTGGTCAGCCGTCACCTCAACCCTGGTCCGGTGCGCATCAGCCACCGACACATCCGGGACACAGGCCGGCGCCACACACACCCCGCCCGCCACGAACGTCACCGTCAACGGCGAACCGGACTGCGCAAGTTCGGTCCCGCCCACCGCGGCCTTGACACTGTACGCGCCCGCGCGCACCGAGGTGGCCGTGGCCCGCCCCACACCGGTGGCATCCGTCGTGATCGACGTGACGCCCAGCTTGAGGTCAGCCGACGAACCCGTGAGATCAATGGTCCCGGCGACGGGGTTACCGTCCCTATCGAACGTGTACGCCGTGATCTCGACCGTGTCCCGGCCGTCCGCCGTGGCACCGGTCTTCGTCACCTCGACCCGGGTCTGGTGGGCCGCATCGACGCCCGGATCCGGTTGGCAGCCGGCCTCCTTGAGACACACATCCGTCCCGGACGCCTCGACGAACGTCACCGTGACCGGGGACGACTGGGCCGACCCGTCACTGCCGTCCTGCGGCAGCCACGTGACGTCCGTGCCATTGATCTGGATCGTCGCCTCGTACGCCCCGGCCGCACCGGCGGTGTACGAGACCGTCGACAGGCCCTGGGCCGTCGTTGGTGCGATCGGCGCCAAGACGCTCAACCCCGCGTCCACCGCCGACGAGGACACCGCCGCGCCCGCCACCGGGTTGCCGTACTGGTCGAACGCGTACACCGTCGCCTGGTCCTGGCCACCCACTACCTGGCGGTCGACCGTCACTTTGACCCGCGTCCGGTGCGCGTCATCCACGCCCGGATCGGGGGTACAGGCCGGAGCCAGACACACCGCGCCGGCCACGAACGTCACCGTGAGCGGCGACCCGGACTGCGTCAGTTCCGTCCCGCCGACGCCCGCCTGGACCAGGTACGGGCCGGCCTTGGTCGACGTGACCCACGCCCGGCCCACGCCGGTCCCATCCGTCGTGATCGACGCGGTATCCAGGGTGAGGCCCGCCGCGGCATCGGCGGGATCAATCGTGAGATCAACCGTCCCGGCCACCGGGTGACCGTCGCGGTCGAAGGTGTACGCCGTGATCTCGGCCCAGTCCTGGCCATCCGCCGTGGCCCCGGTCTTCGTCACCACGACCCGCGTCTGGTGGGCCGCGTCCACGCCCGGCGTCGGCGCACAGCCGGCCTCCTCGACGCACACCGCCGGCCCGGAGCCATCCGTGAAGGTCAGCGTGACTGGCGACGACATCGCCGACCCGTCGCCGCCCGCCTGCGGTACCCACGTCACGTCGGTGCCATTGATCGTCACCGTGGCTTCGTACGCGCCCACGACCGCGGCGGTGTACGTGATGACCGTCTCGCCCGCCGCATCCGTCGGCGTGATCGGTGTGACCACGGTGAATCCGGCCGGGCTACCGACCGCCGGCGACGACATCACCGCCGCGCCCGCCACCGGGTTGCCATACTTGTCAAACGCGTAGACGGTCGCCTGATCCCCGCCACCGCCGATCAGTTGGTTGTCGAGGGTCACCTCGACCCGCGTCCGGTGCGTGTCACCCACCGACGGATCCGGCGTGCAAGCCGGAGCCAGGCACACCCCGCCCGCCACGAACGCCACCGTCAGCGGCGAACCGTGAGCCGTGAGTTCCGTCGTCCACGCCGCGTCCGCCCACGCGCGGACCGTGTACGCCCCCGCCCGGGTCGACGTTGCCGTCACCGTACCCACGCCGGTCGCATCCGTCGTGATGAAGTCCGCCGTCAGGTGAAGATCCGTCGCCGCCGACGACAGATCAATGACCCCGGCGACCGGGTTGCCGTCCTGGTCAAACGTGTACGCGGCGATCTCGACCGTGTCTTGCCCGTCCGCCGCGGCACCAGTCTTCGTGACCTCGACCCGGGTCTGGTGGGCCGCATCCACCCCCGGCGACACCGCACAACCGGCCTCCACGACACACACATTGTTGCCAACGAACGTGAGCGCGACCGGCGACGACTTCGTGGACACGTCACCATTCGCCCGCGACACCCACCTGACATCGACGCCATTGATCGCCACCGTCGCCTGGTATGTCCCGGCGGCCGCGGCCGTGTACGTGATCGTCGACACGCCCAGAGCATCGGTCGGTGCGACCGGGGGTACGATGCTCAACCCCGCCGTCGGCGACGACGTCACCACCGCCCCCTGAACCGGGTTCCCGTGCTTGTCGAACGCGTACACCGTCACCTGGTCCTCGCCGCTGCCGAACGGCTGGTTGTCGAGTGTCACCTCGACCCGCGTCCGGTGCGCGTCGTCCACCGACGCATCCGGCGTACAGGCCGGAGCCAGACACACCGCGCCCGCCACGAAGGTCACCGCGAGCGGCGACCCGGACTCGGCCAACTCGGTCGTGTGGCTCGCGTCGGCCCACGCCTGGACCTCGAACGTGCCCGCTTTCGTCGACGTGACCGTCGCCCGGCCGAGCCCGCTCGCGTCCGTCGTGATCGACGTGACGCCCAAGACCAGGCCCGCCGTCACGGCCGGGTCAGCCGTGAGGTAGATCGTTCCCACCACCGGATTGCCGTTGCTGTCGTAGGTGTACGCCGTGATCTCGGCCACGTCCGTACCATCGGCCAGCGCATCCGTCGCCGTCACCGCGACCCGGGTCGTGAGTTCGACCGGCATGTGGGGCGATACCTCACACCCGGCCTCTTTGACACACAGCTCGCCCGGTTCGGTGGCGAGGTAACCGCTAGCCACCTGGATATTGCCCGCATCATCGGTCGCGGTCGCCGTGATCGGACCAGCCACGGCACCCGCCGGCGTCGGGATCGACCACGTCCCGTCGGGCAGTGCGGTCGTCGTCCCGAGTTCGGTCCCGTCCTCGGCCGTGACGACAACCGGTGCATCCGGATCGGCCGTCCCGCGGATCACCGTGGTGTTGGCCACCGTGATCGTCACGGCGAGGTCGACATCCAGGTAGGCGATCGCGGGCTCCGAGTCCCGGCCCGCTTCGTCGGTGGCGGTCGCCGTGATATCGCCGGAGGTCGTGCCGTCCGGCAGCGGGCTCAGCACCCAGTGGCCGTCGCTACCCGTCATGGTGTCGCCCAGCGAGTTACCCGCTTCGTCGTACACGGTCACCCGGGTGTTCGGCTCGGCCAAGCCAGAGATCACCGCGCCGTTCGCGACCAGGATCGTGGGCGGATCGGGTGGCGCCAGATCGACGATGAAGCCCACCGTGGTGGGTCTCGACTTGTTACCACTGGAGTCGGCCGCCGTCGCCTGGATGGTGAGCTGACCCTCGGCGAGAGTGACCGACGACTGGCAGGACCAGTCCACGGTGCCGGTCGGCGCCGCCTGGCACAAGACCGTACCATCACTCAGCGTCACCACCACAGTCGTCCCCGGTTCCGTCGTGCCCGCGAACACCGGCGTCAGGTCGGCCGTCACCGAGTTCGCCGCGGGCTCGGTGACGACCGGCGCCGCCGGCGGCGTGTCGTCAACGAACCTCAGGGTGACCGGCGACGACCGGTCACCCGCGAAACCACCGAGTTGTGGCAGCCAGGTCACCTCCACGCCGTCCACCGACACCAGGGCCTGGTACGTCGTGGCCACCGTTGAGAGGTACGACACCATCGACCGGCCGAGCGCGTTGGTCGCCTGGATCGGCTGGATGACAACCAGGTCGCTTGCCGGGTCCACCTTGTCGTACGAGTCCACGACGGCGTTCTCGACCGGGTTGCCATACTTGTCGAAGACGAACACGGCCACGCGGTCAACGCCGCCGTCCGTGCTCTGGCCGTTGTCCTGGACCGCGAGGTGGGTCCGGTGGTTGTCGTCCACACCCGGATCAGCCTCGCAGACCGGACTGACACACGCCGCCCCCGTGGTGAACTCGACTCCCTGCGGCGACCCGCTCACGGCCGACCCGCTGATTTGCGCAGCCACCTCAGTCGTCCCGACCATCGAGTCGGTGAAGACCACGGCGCACTTACCGTCGACACCCGTCGTACACGTGATCGTCACGAAAGGTGCGGCACCAGCCAGGAACCGGGCGGTGGGCGAGTCGGTCGAGAAGGTGACCAGGACGCCCGCGACCGGATGCCCACTGTCGTCGCGGGCGGTCACCGTGGCCGTCACCGGCGCCCCCGCCAACGCCGACGGCGCCGACACCGCGAGGCTCGACACCCCCGGGCTGACCGCGCCGAGGCGGAACGTCACCGTCGGGGTGTCGAAGAGCGCCGTGTCGACCGTCACCGCGACGGGCCACTCGCCCACTACGGTCGAGGTTGCCGTGGTCGCCGCGAGCCCATCCGCGTCGGTGACAAGACCCGCTTCGGCGAGCGTCAGGTTCGCGTCCGGCGCCAGCGTCACGGGGGTGTCGACGACCGGGTTACCGTAGGTGTCAAACACGTAGACAAAGACCCCCGCAGTCGACTGCCCGTCGGCGAACACGTTGTTCGGATCAATCTCGACCCGGCTCGTGTGCGCCGAGTCGACCCCGGGCGCCGGCTGGCAGTCCGGGGTTAGGCAGGGCACATCTGCCGTGAACGCCACCGCCGCCGTCTTGACGAACGCGCCAAACCGCGCGGACACGGTCACCAGTTCCGCCACCGTGTCCGTGAACTCCACTGTGCAAGCGCCAAACTCGTCGGTCACACAGGCCGACTGGTCGTTCACGAACGCGGCCGAGTTGTCCAGCGCGAAGCTCACCAGGGCATCGGGCACGGGGTTACCCAGGCCGTCGATGACGCTGACACTGGCTTGGACGATCCCGCCCGCGGGGGAGCTCGTGTCGGGCGTCAGCGCCAGGGTGGTTTTGGTGGCATCCGGCTGGCCGGCCACGAACGTCAGCGTCAGCGGCGAGCCGTGCTCGGTTGAGAGCGGGACTCCGGCCGCTTCGGCGGACGCCGTGACGAGGAAATCGCCCGCCGCCGACGACGTGGCGGTCGCCGTACCCTCGCCGTCCGGGCCCGTCGTGATCGACGTGGCATCAAGGTGCAGGTCGGTCTCCGTCGTCGCGAGGTAGACCGTCCCCGGCACCGGGTTGCCGTACTTGTCAAAGGTGTAGGCGGTGATCTCGGCCGTCTCGCTGCCACCGGCGCCCACGTTGTTCCGCGTCACGGCCACGTGGGTCTGGAGCTCGAGTGGGGTGTCCGGGTCGGGTGTGCACCCGGCCTCCACGACGCACAGTTCGCCGGCCAGGAAGTCGACCGTCTGCGGCGACCGGTCCACCGGCAGCAGCCGCGCGTGGCCCACGTCGACCGCCTGGCTGTCCAGGTACACGTACCCGTGGACGACCACCGGTCCCGCGGTGGTACGGGTGAACGTCACCGAACAGGCACCACTGCCCGGCCCGTCGTCGCCGCTCAGACACGTCTTTGTCTGCGACCAGGTGACGGTACCGTTCCCGTCCTCCTCGTTGATCACGACCTGGACCGGGATCCCGTCCGTCGGGTTGCCCGAACTGCTGCCCATGACGGTGACCGTCGCTTCGACGCTCTCGCCGGCCGCCGCGGTGATCGGGTCGGTCTTCGGCGTCACGGTCGGGGTCAGGTCAAGCGCAGAGTGGTCGGGGTCGGGCGGCTCGGCCACGAAGTGCATCGTGTTGTCCGGCAGGGACGCGCCGTCGACAGTGATCTGCAGCGGGTAGGCGCCGGGCGTCGCCGCCGTGCCAAGCACGGCGACCTGTCCGCTCGCGTCGGTCAGCAGCGGGTTACCGGTGTACGCCGCGTCGTCCGTGGTCGTCAGCGTGAGGCCGGCGCCGGGAGTCACGATAACCGCCGCGCCCGCGACCGGGTTACCGTACTTGTCAGTGACGTAAACCGTCAGCTTGTCCTGCTCGTTCTGGTCGAGGTACGCGCCGTCGGGTTTGACCTCGCTCCGCGTCCGCAACGTGTCGCTGGTGTTCGGCGGGTACGTGCACGCGCCGGGGAGGCAGGCCGGACCCGCGACGAACGGGACCGGCAGGTCAGTGTACGTGGGGTCGGCCACGGTGGCCCCGGTGCGCAGGCCCGCCACCGGGACCGAGTCGTACGTCACGGCGACCGTCGGGGTACCGGCCGTGGTCGAGGTCAACAGGGTGGCATAGGCCTGGTCGCCGTTGTCGGCCGCGGTGAAGCCGTACACCTCGGACAGGCTCCTCACCGCGGACATCGTTACCGCCGGCGACGACACGGCGAACGCGATCTTGGACGTGTCCAGGTTCCAGACGGGGTTGCCGTACTCGTCGAAGGCCCGCAGGATGGCCCACCAACTGTCCTGTCCGTCGGCCACGCGCGTCGTGGGGGTGCCCGTGAACCGCCACACCGCCCCGCCGGTGGAGCGCCAGTTGGCATTTTCCGTGGCGAGCCCGACCTCGACGTAGGAGTTGGCCGCCGAGTAGGCGGCGGCGGTCACGGTGAAGT
>JAIRVA010000094.1 GCA_031254155.1 Propionibacteriaceae bacterium | reverse complement strand
CCCTGGACGCGCGAAAGTGGCGACCCGGTCAGGAACTGGACCCCGGGAGGAAACCCGGCCGCGCCCGTCGGAGGGGACCCATGCCCGCAGGATTGCCCGGGGACCGAAGGTCCCCGAGTAAGGCAATCCGAGGACGCATGGGGAGGCGCCGGCGAGGCAGGCCGAGTCAGCAAACAAGGGAGCCGTCCGTATGCGCCCTGGGCGAGGGCCGGGGCGAAGCCCGCACCACCGCTGAGGTGTCAGCGCAACGTCGCCTTCCAGGGACGTTGCTTGGTGGTCAGGTGGACGGCTTCGAGGGACACCCCGAGGGCGGTCAGGAAGATCGCCATCCGGACGTTCAGCCCGTTGTCGGTCTGGTGGAAGATCGCAAGCCCGGGCAGGTCGTCGACGTCATCAGACAGGTCGTACGAATCAGGACGTGAGTCGCGGGGCAGCGGGTGCATGATGATGGCGTCCAGGTTCCCCGCGTCTGCCAAAATCGCCCGGTTCAGCAGATCACCGTGGGCGTTGGCCTGCGCCAGGTCGGTGGCCATCCGCTCGCGCTGGACGCGGGTGGCGTAGATCACGTCCACACCCCGGACGGCCTCGGCGACCGATGTGACGACGTGGACCGCGTGGCCCCGTGCCTCCACGTACTCCTTGACCCCCGGCGGCAACTCCAGGCCCGGCGGGGAAAACAGGGTGAAGTCCAGGCCGTCGTGCAGGCTCATGAGCTTCATCAGGGAGTGGACCGTCCGGCCGAACTTCAGGTCGCCCAGGATGGCGATCCGGCAGCCATCCACCGTCTTTCCCCTGGCCGTCAGCTCCTTCTCCAGGGTGTAGAGATCCAGCAGGGCCTGGGACGGGTGCTCCCCGGTCCCGTCGCCCGCGTTGATCACGGGTACGACGGACGCCGCCGCGAACTCGCCCACCGAGCCCTCGTCCGGATGCCGGACGACGAGCACATCAGAGTAGCCCGAGACCACCCGCGACGTGTCCGCGATCGACTCCCCCTTCGCCATCGACGAGAACGTGAACCCGGTCGTCGTCGTCACCTCCCCCCCGAGCCGGAGGAACGCCGACTCGAAGCTCAGCCGCGTCCGCGTACTGGGCTCGAAAAACAACGACCCCAGCATCGCGCCGTCCAGTACCGTACACACGGCCTGGCGCTTGGCGATCGGATCAACCGCGTCCGCCAACTCAAACAATGCCCGCAGGTTCTCCCGGTCGAACTGCAATACTGACAACAAATGACGTCCCTGCCCAAACGGGGCAAACTCATGGCTCATGCTGACCTCCGCGATTACTTTAGCAGCCTCGTACGCCAGCCTTGACGTGTACCATGGAGCACATCATCGGAGGAACGCTGTGATACCTGAGTTCTACACCAGGCAGCCGTGGGACGACCAGATTGAGCGCATCGCGGAACTCGTCGGCCGGGTCGGTGCGCTGGAGGACGCGGCGAAGGACAAGCTGGAGTTGCGGCGGACGAACCGGATTTGGTCGGTCCACTCGTCCACCGCGATCGAGGGAAACCAGTTGTCGGTCATCCAGGTCGCGGGCGTGGCCAACGGTGAGCTGGTGCTAGCGCCACCGCGCGATGTCAAAGAGGTCGAGAATGCCCTTGCCGTGTACGATGTCCTTGACACTTGGGATCCGTGGCAAGTCGGCGACTTCCTGCGAGCCCACCGCCTGCTGACCGAAGGTCTCGTCACGGAGCCGGGCGCCTTCCGCACCGTTGATGTCGAGATCATCAACGCCGCCCACGATGTGGTTCACACGGGATCACGCCACCAGAAAGTACCTCGACTGATCGCAGAACTATTGGAGTGGGGCAGTACGGCGACCGATCACCCACTCATCGTCTCCAGTGCCACCCACTTCCTCATCGAGCACATCCATCCGTTCCGGGACGGCAACGGCCGCATCGGCCGGCTGTGGCAGACGCTGATCCTCAGCCGCTGGCGACCGGTCTTCGCCTGGATGCCGGTGGAAACCCTCATCCGGGCGCGCCAGGAGCGCTACTACGGGGCCCTGCAGTCCTCGCGCGAGCCGGAAATCGACGCGGCACCGTTTATCAGCTACATGTTGGATGTGATCGAGCAATCGCTGGTTGACTACGCGGCGAAGGCCCGCGCCGCCGTGCGTCGAACCCTGTCAGATCCCTATATTTCGCCGTAAGTGGGTTTGCAAAGTGAGTTAGGGCCAACTATAGGCTGGGCGGCGTCCTGTCCTAGATCCCCCGCGCCAACCGGTAGTACGCGGCGTTCCAGCGCAGCCGGTCCTCGAAGGCGTCCCGCGTCGTGGACGAGTCGATGAGTGCGAACTCCGTACCCACCATGCGCGCGAACTCCCGCCAGTGCGCCGCCGTCAGCGCGGTGGACATCACCGTGTGGTGGGAGGCGCCCGACATCAGCCAGCAGGCCGCCGAGGTGTAGAAGTCGGGATCCGGGCGCCACACCGCCCGGCCGACGGGGAGCTTCGGCATGGGCTCGTCGGGGCCGACGACGGTCACCGTATTGCCTGTCAAGCGGAAACGGTCACGCATGTCGGACATCCCGACGACGATGCCCGCGCCCGGGTCGACGTCGAAGACGAAGCGGACGGGGTCCTCCCGGTCGCCGATACCGAGCGGGTGGATCTCGACCCGGGGCGTCGCGGTGGTCAGGCTCGGGCAGACCTCGAGCATGTGTGCGCCCAGGATCTTCTCCTGGCCCGGGGCGAGGTGGTACGTGTAATCCTCCATCAGCGAGGCACCACCCGGCAAACCCGCCCCCATGACCTTGGCCACGCGGACGAGGACGGCGGTCTTCCAGTCACCCTCGGCCCCGAAGCCGTACCCCGACGCCGTCAGCCGCTGGACCGCCAGGCCCGGCAGTTGCTTGAGCCCGCCCAGGTCCTCGAAGTTGGTGGTAAAGGCCAGCGCGTCGTGCGCTTCAAGGAAGCTCCGCATGGCGATCTCGAGCTTGGCGGAGTACGTGAGGGAGTCGTGGCGCCCGCCGCCGGCCCGCAGACACGGCTCCACGGCGTACAACCGCTCGTACTCCCCCGCCAACGCCTCCGCCTCCGCGTCGCCGACCGTGGCGACGACGTCGACCAGGTCGTTCACGCCGTAGGTGTTGACCGACACGCCGAAGACGTGCTCGGCCTCGGTCTTGTCGCCCTCGGTGACGGCGACGTTGCGCATGTTGTCGCCAAACCGGACGAGGTTGAGGGCGTGCGCGGCCTGGAAGCCCAGCGCGGCCCGCAGCCAGACGTCGACCTCGGCCTGCACGCGGGGGTCGCCGACGTGGCCGACGACGGTGGTCCGGGCCACGCCGAGGCGCGTCTCCATGTAACCGAACTCCCGGTCGCCGTGGGCGGCCTGGTTGAGGTTCATGAAGTCCATGTCGATCTCGGCCCAGGGCAGCTCGACGTTCGCCTGGGTGTGGAGGTGGAGCATGGGCTTGGCCAGGGCGTCGAGCCCGGCTATCCACATCTTGGCCGGCGAGAAGGTGTGCATCCACGTGACAACACCGACGCAGTCGTCATCAGCGTTGGCGTCAAGCATGACCCGCCGAATGGCATCCTTGCTGGTCAGGACGGGTTTCCACGTCACGGGGACGACCGGGGAAGCCCCGTTCATCTGCTCGACGATCGCCTGCGAATTGAGGGCGACCTGGGCCAGGGCCTCCTCCCCGTAGAGATGCTGGGACCCGGTGAGGAACCACACTGTCGCTGTCATGGCTGGACCTTTCTACTTCTGCCCGTACACGTTGGTGTAACGGTCGTACAACCGGTCGATGTCGGCCGGGTCAATGGGGTGGGGCGTGCCCAGTTGACGGGCGACGTGAACGGTTTTCGCAACCTCTTCGCACATGGCGGCCGTCTTGACGGCCGCGCGGGCGGATTTGCCGATGGTGAAGACGCCGTGGTTCGCCATGAGCACGGCCCGCGACCGTGAGCCGCGCAGCGTCTCCACGATGCCGCGGCCGATGGAGTCGTCACCGATCAGGGCGAACGGGCCGACGGGGATGTCGCCGCCGAACTCGTCGCCCATCATCGTGAGTACGCAGGGGATGGGTTCGCGCCTGGCCGCCCACGCCGTGGCGTACGTCGAATGGGTGTGCACGACCCCGCCGACCTCCGGCATGTGCGCGTACACGTACCCGTGCGCGAACGTGTCCGAGGACGGCGCGTAATCGCCCTCGACCAAGTTCCCGTCGAAGTCCGTCACGACCATGTTCTCCGGGGTCAGGTCTTCGTACGACACGCCCGAGGGCTTGATGACCAGCAGATCGGCCCCGGGCACCCGGGCCGAGATGTTGCCCGCGGTCCACACGACCAGGCCCCACCGGATCAACTCCGCGTGCAGGCTCGCGACCTCGGTCCGCAGTTGTCGGATCGCCTCTGCGACGTCACTCATCGTTTTCCCTTCTCAGCAGGCCGTAATGGCCGTCCGCTCGATGGCCAGACCGCGCTCGTACGCCGCCAGGAAGCGTTCATACCCCGCGACGTCCGCCGGATCTGGTGTCACGGTGGTCACCTCAGCCGAGGCGAAAACCACCTCGTCCAAAAAATCGGCCAGCGCGTACCCGTGGTTGTCGGCGGTGTACGCCGCGAGGACCGCCATCCCCCACGCGCCGCCCTCCGAAGCCGTCGCCCCGACCACCACCGGAGTGTTGATCGCCGCGGCCAACAGGCGCTGCGCCACCCCCTTCGTCGCGAAGATCCCGCCGTGGGCGAACATCGAGTCGACGACCGCGTTCTCGCTCGCCAGGATCCGCATGCCGAGGCTCAACGTGCAGAACGAGCTCATGAGGAGCGTCCGCGCGAAGGTCGCCAGCGTGAGGTGCGACTCGGGGGTCCGGACGATGACTGGGCGGCCCTCCGGGATGCCGGTCAGGTGCTCACCGGCCAGGTAGTTGTAGGCCAGGAGCCCGCCGCCGTCCGCCTCGCCCTCCAGCGCGGCGCCGAACAGCGTGGCGAAGACGGCCTTGGTGTCGAGCGGCGTCCCCGCCCGGGCGGCAAACTGGGCGAACACCCCCGCCCAGGCGTCGATCTCCGAGGCCCCGTTGTTGCTGTGGACCAGTGCCACCGGGCTGCCCGCCGGCGTCGTGACCATGTCGATCTCGGGGTGGAGGCGGGCCAGCTCGTGGTCGAGCACGATCATGGCGAAAATCGACGTGCCGGCGGAGATGTTCCCCGTCCGCGGCCGGACCGCGTTGGTGGCGATCATGCCCGTCCCGGCGTCGCCCTCCGGAGGACAGAACGGGATGCCCGGCGTGAGCCGGCCCGACGGGTCGAGCAGGCGGGCCCCCGCCTCGGTCAGCCGTCCGGCGACCGCACCCGCTTCCGCGATGTGCGGCAGGATGGCGTCCAACCGTACCCCCGCCTGGTGCGCGTCC
>JAIRVA010000089.1 GCA_031254155.1 Propionibacteriaceae bacterium | reverse complement strand
CCCTGGACGCGCGAAAGTGGCGACCCGGTCAGGAACTGGACCCCGGGAGGAAACCCGGCCGCGCCCGTCGGAGGGGACCCATGCCCGCAGGATTGCCCGGGGACCGAAGGTCCCCGAGTCAGGCAATCCGAGGACGCAGGGGGAGGCGCCGGCGAGGCAGGCCGAGTCAGCAAACAAACGACCAGCCCGTCGAGGCAGGCCGAGTCGCGCCGACGACCCCAGTGGCCCACGTGGGTCGTCCAACCCGCGCGTACACCCGCAGTCCTACCGCGCGGCCGTACCCTCGGTGTAGTCGTCCTGGGTCTTGACCCAGCTCATGAGCCCACGCAGGTTGCGGCCCACGGCCTCGATCGGGTGCGCCTCTTCCTTGGCGCGCAGCGCCTTGAACTCGGGGGCACCAGCGTCTTGGTCGGCGATGAAACGCGCGGCGAAGGCGCCGGACCGGATGTCGTCGAGCACGGCCTGCATCGAGGCCCGGACGTGGTCGTCGATGATGCGCGGGCCGGAGACGTAGTCGCCGTACTCTGCCGTGTCGGACACGCTCCAGCGCTGCTTGGCGATGCCACCCTCGTACATCAGGTCCACGATGAGCTTCATCTCGTGCAGGCACTCGAAGTACGCCACCTCGGGCTGGTACCCCGCGGCGACCAGCGTCTCCCAGCCGGCCTCGATGAGGTGGGACACCCCACCGCACAGAACAGCCTGCTCACCGAAGAGGTCGGTCTCGGTCTCCTCCGTGAAGGTGGTCGCGATACCGCCGGCGCGCAGCCCGCCGATGCCCTTGGCGTACGCCAGCGTCAGCGGCCAGGCCGCCCCCGTCTCGTCCTTCTCGACGGCGACGACGACCGGCACCCCGCGCCCCGCGGCGTACTCCCGGCGGACCAGGTGGCCCGGGCCCTTGGGCGCGACCATGCAGACGTCGACACCCGCCGGCGGGGTGATGTAGCCGAAGCGGATGTTGAACCCGTGGGCGAAGAACAGGGCGTCCCCCGGCTTCAGATGCGGCGCGATCTCGGCGGCGTACAGCCCGCGCTGGACCTGGTCGGGAGCCAGAATCATGATGACATCGGCCTCTTCACAAGCGGTTTCGACCGGTACAACGCGCAGACCCTCGGCCTCGGCCTTGTCCCGCGACTTCGAGTCGGGCCGCAGGCCGACCCGGACATCCACCCCGGAATCGCGCAGCGACAGCGCGTGGGCGTGGCCCTGCGACCCGTAGCCGATGACCGCCACCTTCCGGTTCTGGATGACCGCGAGATCCGCGTCGTCGTCGTAAAACATCTTTGCCATTGTTTCTCCTTGTCGTGTCAACTCTTGTCCCGGGGTGTCCGGTCAAACTTTGATTTGTCGGTGATGGTCTTGGAGCCGCGCGCCAGGGCGACCGACCCGGACTGGACCAGTTCCTTGATGCCATAGGGCGCGATCATGTCGAGGAAGGCGTGGACCTTGCCGTACTTACCGGTGACCTCGACGATGAGCGAGTCGGCGGCCACGTCCACGACCTTGCCGCGGAACGTGTCCACCAGGCCCAGGACCTGGGCCCGGGTGTCGGCCTCGGCGTGGATCTTGACGAGGATGAGCTCGCGGCGGACCGCCTTGCCCTTCTCCATCTCGATGATCTTGATGACCTCGACCAACTTGTTCAGCTGCTTGGTGATCTGCTCGAGCGTCGCCTCGTCCGGCGTGAGCGCGACAATTGTCATGCGCGACTGGTCCTCGCGTTCCGTCGGGCCGACCGACAGCGACTCGATGTTGAAACCCCGGCGGGCGAACAGGCCGGCGATGCGGGCGAGCACACCCGGGCTGTTCTGGACCAGGACCGAGAGCGTCGTGATTGTGGTGGTCATAGTGATTCCTCCTCCCACTGGGGGGCCATGTCGCGGGCGTACTTGATGTCGTCGTTGCTCGTCCCAGCGGGAACCATCGGCCACACCATCGCGTCTTTGTGGACGATGAACTCGACGACGACCGGGCGGTCGTTGATCGTCATGGCCTTCGCGATGACGGCTTCGGCCTCCTCCAGGGTCGTGGCGCGCATCGCCACGCAGCCCATCGCCTCGGCCAGTTTGACGAAGTCAGGGTACCGGTCGGTGTGCAGTTCGGTGTTCGAGTAGCGGGCGCCGTAGAACAGCGTCTGCCACTGCCGGACCATGCCGAGCACCTGGTTGTTGATGATGGCGATCTTGACGGGGATCCCGTTGAGCGCGCAGGTGGTGAGCTCCTGGTTGGTCATCTGGAAACACCCGTCGCCGTCGATGCCCCACACGACCTTGTCGGGCGCCCCGACCTTGGCCCCCATCGTCGCCGGCACGCAGTAGCCCATCGTCCCGGCGCCGCCGGAGGTGAGCCACTGGTACGGCTTCTCGTGCGGCAGGAAGTGGGCACTCCACATCTGGTGCTGCCCGACCCCGGTGACGAAGATCGTGTCCGGCCCGGCGATCTCGCCGATCTTACGGATGACCTCCTGGGGCTGCAGCATGTCGTCGTCCGGGTCGCCCGCCCACGTCGGGTACCGCTCCTGGAGGGAGTCGAGGTACGCCACCCACTCGCCCCAGCCGGGGAGTTCGAGATCGCCCAGGTGGTGCGCCAAGTCGGCCAGCATGAGCTTGGCATCCCCCACGATGGGCAGGTCGGCCGCCCGGTTCTTCCCGATCTCGGCGGGATCGATGTCACAGTGGATGACCTTGGCGTTCGGCGCGAACGAGGCCAGATGGCCGGTCACCCGGTCATCGAAGCGCACCCCCACGGCCACGATCAGGTCGGCTTTCTGGAGGGCGCCCACCGCGGCCACCGTCCCGTGCATCCCCGGCATCCCGTAGTTCAGCGGGTGCGAGTCGGGGAAGACACCCCGGCCCATGAGGGTGGTGACGAGTGGCATCGGCGCCGTCTCCATGACCGTCGCCAGCGCCTCGGCGGCGCGGGCCTTCACGATCCCGCCGCCGACGTACAAGACTGGCTTCTTGGCCGCCGCGATCATCTGGGCCGCCTCGCGGACCTGTCGGAAGTGTGGGGTGACCGTCGGCTTGTACCCCGGCAGGTCGATGGCGAGCGGCCACTCCCACGTCGTCGTACCGGTCAAGGCGTCTTTCGCCACGTCCACCAGGACGGGTCCGGGCCGGCCGGTCGACGCGATGTGGAAGGCTTCCACGATGGCGCGCGCGATGTCATCGGGTGACTTGATGAGGAAGTTGTGTTTCGTGATGGGGAAGGTGATCCCGCGGATGTCCGCCTCCTGGAAGGCGTCCGTCCCGATGGCCCACGAGTTCACCTGGCCCGTGATGGCGACGATCGGTACCGAGTCCATGTAGGCGTCCCCGAGCCCGGTGACGAGATTCGTGGCCCCCGGCCCCGACGTGGCCATGCACACGCCGACGCGCCCGGTCGCCATCGCGTACCCCTCCGCCGCGTGCGCCGCGCCCTGTTCATGGCGGACGAGGATGTGCCGGATCGGGGAATCGAACAACGGATCGTAGAGGGGCAGGATGCAGCCCCCCGGGATGCCGAAGGCGACCTCGACACCCACCGCCTCTAGCGCTTTCACCAGAGCTTGCGCGCCGGTCATCGCTGTACTCACAAGCGTCTCCTTTCTGACATTGCGGTTCTTCGTCCAACAAAAAACCCCCGCTGCCGGCTGGCATACGAGGGTGCGCGTATATCGCTATACGCGCGGGCTAGAGTACGAGAACCTTTCTGGACACGTCAATTACCTTTCCCTACGGGGACCATCGGTGTCAACTACGTTCGCATCGTGGACAGTCGGCTAGCCGATCAACTGTGCGTACAGCCCGTCGAGATCGTCGGCCGCACCTTCGTCGCGGTGGGTGAGCCCGGCCATGCCCGGGTTGTCCGGGTAGCGGGGCAGGATGTGGACGTGGAAGTGGAAGATCTCCTGGCCGGACACGGCCCCGGCGTTGGACAAGATGTTGACCCCCGTCGCGCCCAGGCGCGCCTGGAGCAGGGCCGACACCGCGATGAGTCCCTGGGAGACCTCTTGCCACGCCGCCGGATCGGTGATCCCGTCGGGCACGTGACGACGCGGGATGACGAGGCTGTGGCCGCGGTGGTACGGCGAAATGTCGAGGAAACCGACGCACCACTCGTCCTCGTAGAAGCGGCGGGAGGGCACCTCGCCCGCGAGGATCTGACAGAACAAGCAGTCGTTCATCGCGGGCTCCTGACGATGTTGAGCAGGGGCTGGGCGTCCACGAACCGCGCCAGCTGGGCCCGCAGGAGAGCGTCGTACCGCGGCTCGAAGGCCCGGCTGAGGCCGCCGACGTGGGGCGCCCAGGTCACAAAGTCCGCTGTCCAGAGGGGATGCCCATCCGGGAGCGGTTCGGGATCGGTGACATCAAGGGCGGCGCGGATACGACCGTTCTCCGCCAGGAGGGCGGCGGTGTCGACGAGGACGCCGCGGCCCACGTTGACGAGCAGCGTGCCGTCGTGCATCCGCGCGAGCAGGCCGGCGTCCACGATGTGCCGCGTCGCGGGCGAGCCCGGCAGGCAGAGGAAGATGACGTCGGCGGCCCCGACCAGCTCCGGCAGATCGGCCACGGCGTGCACGGCCGGGTCGCTCCGCGGTGTCCGGGCCACGCGGGTGACCGAGGCGACCTCGAAACCCGCCAGCCGGCGTTCGACCGCCGACCCGATGCGGCCATAGCCGACGATGAGGACCCGCTTGTCGGCCAGCGAATCGGAGTAGACCGGCGCAAACCGGCCAGCGGCCTTGTCGAGCGCGTACGTGTCCAGCCGGCGCAGTGCCGCGAGGGCGAGGGCGACGGCCAGTTCGGAGGTCCCGGCGTCGTGAACGCCCGCGGCGTTGCAGATGCCGATGGAATCGGGGATGACATCAAGCACGTGCTCGTACCCCGCCGAGGCGAGCTGGACCCACCGCAGACCCGGCAGGGGCCGCGCGAAGGCGAGGGCCAGGACCTGCTTGGCGGAGTAGTTGGGTACGGCGAGCAGTGCGACGGTGTCCGCCCCGGTCGCGGGAACGTGGTCGTCGCCCACGACGTCAAGGTCGATGCCCGCCGGCAGCGGGCCGAGCCGGGTCAGGGCCTCGTCGAGCGAGGCGTACGGCGCCCACACCTTCATCAGTTGTCCTCTCTCACGGGGTACCCCGCGTCGCGCAGGGCCAGTTTCACGTCACCGACCGTCAAGGTGCCGAAGTGGAAGACGCTGGCGGCGAGCACGGCGTCGGCGCCCGCCCGGACGGCGGCGACGAAATCCGCCGGCGCACCGGCGCCACCGGACGCGATAACGGGGACGTCGACCACCGCGCGGACCGCGGCGATCACGTCGAGGTCGAAGCCCGTGGTCGTACCGTCGGCGTCCATGGATGTGAGCAGGATCTCGCCGGCACCCCGGGCCGCGCCCTCACGGGCCCACTCGACCGCGTCCCGGCCCGCGGACCGGCTGCCGCCGTGAGTCGTGATCCCGAAGCCCGACGGCTGTCCGGCCTCCCGCCGCGCGTCGACCGAGAGTACGAGCACCTGGTTGCCGAACCGGTCCACGATCCGGTCGATGAGGCCCGGGTCGGCGAGGGCAGCCGTGTTGACCCCCACCTTGTCGGCCCCGGCCTTGAGAAGGGCGTCCACATCGTCGACGGAGCGTACCCCGCCGCCCACGGTCAGCGGAATGAATACCGCCTCCGCGGTCGCGGTCACCACCTGGAGCGTGGTCGCGCGCCCCTCCCGGGTGGCCGAGATGTCGAGAAAGGTTAGTTCGTCCGCGCCCTGCTCGCCGTACGCCCGCGCAAGCTCGACCGGATCCCCGGCGTCGCGGAGGTTCAGGAAGTTGACTCCCTTCACGACGCGCCCGCCGTTAACGTCCAAACACGGAATGACTCGAATCGCCA
>JAIRVA010000023.1 GCA_031254155.1 Propionibacteriaceae bacterium | reverse complement strand
GCGCCCGCCGTGGCCACCCCACCGACGCCGGACACCCAGCCCAACACCTTGGACATCGACTTCGCCGCCCTGGCCGCCAGCCGGAGCGATCCCACACTCGCGAGCCTGGACCGCTACTTTGGCGCCGCCGACCCGACGTACCAGAACGATTACACCGGGGCATTCAAGGGGAAAAACATCATCTGGATCGTCGCGGAGAGCTTCTCGTCGTGGGCCCTGGACGAGACCCACACCCCCACCCTGTACAACCTCGCGCACTCCGGTTTCGTGTTCACCAACTACTACGCACCGCTGTGGGGCGTCTCCACCTCCGACGGGGAGTACACGCAGTTGACCGGTCTCCTGCCCAAGGCGAACGTCTGGAGCATGGCTCAATCGGCGGACAACTCCCTGCCCTTCAGTTTCGGCAACCAGTTGAGCGAGCAGGGGTACCGGAGCCTCGCCTTCCACGATGGCACGTACACGTACTATGACCGCAACCGGAGCCTGCCCAACCTGGGGTACGATTTCTCCGCAGTGGGCCACGGCCTCGACCTGCCGAGTGCGGACCTCTGGCCGGCCTCGGACGTCGACATGATCGACGCCTCGGCCGACCGGTACCTCGGGCAGGGGCCATTCAACATTTACTATCTCACCATCAGCGGGCACATGTACTACACCTTTGGTGGCGATGCGATGGCGGCCAAACACGAGGCGGACGTGGCCGACCTGCCGTACTCCGAAGGTCCGCGGGCCTACATCGCGGCTCAGATGGAGTTCGACCAGGCGGTCAAAGACCTGATCGATCGCCTGAAGGCGGCCGGCGAGCTGGACAACACCGTCCTGGTCATCTCCGGTGACCACTACCCCTACGGGCTCACGACCTCGGATATCGATGAGCTCGCCGGCCACGCCGTCGACCAGAGTTTCGGGCTGTACCACAGCAGCCTGATCATCTGGAGCGGGGACATGACCACGCCGGTGGTGGTCGACAAGCCGTGTTACTCCGTGGACATCCTGCCGACGCTCTCCAACCTGTTCGGCCTGCCCTACGACTCCCGTCTGCTCATGGGCCACGACATCCTGTCCGACGCGGCCCCCTTGGTTATCTTCGCGAACCACAGTTGGCTCACCGACAAGGGACGTTTTGACGCGAGTACGGACGCCTTCACCCCGGAGCCGGGAGCCGACTTCGGAAGCGAAACTCCCGCTGACTACGCCAGACGGATGATGAGCGAGGTGAACCAGAGGTTCGCCGCCTCCGCGGCCGTACTGGACAAGGATTACTACCGGCAGGTTCTGGGGTAGCGCGAGCGCGGGTTGTGACCGACAGATTCACCGCGCGTCACTATGATGAAGATGACGATTTTTTGGTACAGGAGGTACGACAGTGCTAGGCCATTACCTGATGTTCAAGCGCAACTGTGGCGAGGCCCTCGCGGCCTACGCCGAGGCGTTCGGCGTGGCCATCGCCGAGAAGCAGTGCTACGGCGACATGCCGCCGACCGGCGGGTTCACCGTGGCGGAGGAGGACAAGGGACTCGTCCTCCACTCCCGTCTGATGATTGACGGTACGGAGATCATGTGTGCGGACTCCACCGACCGCCACCAGCCGGGCGACAACATGTACATCACCCTGACGACCACCAATGCGGCGCAGGTCCACCAGGCGTGGGAGGTCCTGAAGCAGGGCGGCGAGGTCTACATGGAACTGACCCCCACCTTCTTCGCGGCCGCCCACGGCTCCCTGCGCGACCGGTTCGGCGTGAACTGGATGTTCACTGTCCCGGCCTGATCGGGCGTACGCCGGACGGACTCGGGATGGACGCCGTGGTCACGCGAGGGCAGCCAGGCGGTTCAGGATGCGCTGCAGGGTGAGGGGCGTCCGACTGGTCAGGTCGCGGGTGTAGTGGCGTTCGAGCCACGTCATGAGCGCGGGGGTCCGGCCGTCGGGCTGGTGCGGATTGTGGAGGGTGATGAGCGCCCCGTCGACGCAGCCGACCAGGCGGAGAGCCGTACCCTCGGGTTGGTATGGCAGGTCAAACCCGATGGCGGTCGGGCGCTTGAAAAAGGTCACCAACTGATAGGACTCCCGCGTGTGGGGTGTGCCCGCCAGCGGGTTGTTGTCGGCTATTGTCTGCAGGCGAGCCTGTGAGCGTACGATCGTCATGACCGACGTACCCAACTCCCGGGCCAGCGCGGCCTCAATGCGGTCCTCGATCTCGGCCTCGTCCGCGTCGGCGGTGAACACGTAGTTGCCGCTGGACAACACGGGCGTGACCTCACCAAGCCCCAGCGCCCGCAGCACGGGTACGATAGAGGCGTTGTTCCGCGGCGGTGTACTCGGCGCCACCCCCCGCATCAGGGCCACGTACTTCATCGGCACCTCCTTCCTGACCAGCATACAGACGAGCGACAGCGGATGCTTCAGCCTATGCTCGGTGGCAACACCGTTTTCATGTCCGTTGTCAGCCCGGGTGAGGCCACGTCGCGCGTCGTCTCGCCTTGGGAATTCGATCACACGTAATTGGTTCCGCTGGGAAAGAGTGCAACAAGATTTCTGTGCATAACTCCCATGGGGTCTTCCATCTGGAGTGGACTATTTGGTACCTATGTGACATGTGGAAAGAAGGAGTTATGGGAAGGTTCTGGAGACTGGCCGGTCTGATGGTGGTCGGATGTGTCGTGGCCGGGTGCACACCGGGAGGCGAGGCGGATCCGGAAGTGTCGACCCCAGGGGTGGTGGCGTCGGCGACGCCGGTGGTGACACCAAGTGCGAGCCCGACACCGACCTGGTCAGCGGAGGAACAGGCGGCAATCGATGCGGTGTACAAGTATGCCGAGACATGGACGCGGATTAGCCAAAGCATGCCCAATGTGGACGTCAACGAAATCTGGCAGGTCGCGGGGGGTGACACGACTAACAACGACCTCGCTGAGTGGATGAAGTGGGAAAAGGCTGGGGTGCATCTTGAAGGCGCCCCGGTGCTCACTCTCTCCGATGTGGCGAAAGGTATGACCGACGCTAACGGTACGGTGTATCACGTGACGGGCTGTCAAGACATCTCGCAGTCGTACATTTCAAACGCCTCAGGGGAGCCGGCGACGGAGAAGAAGCGGGAGCGGTACATGGTGAGTTTCGACGTACTGCACGCGTCGAGGGGTCAGTATCTCGTGATTAAGGATGTTGCATTGGAGGAGCTATGCTAAAGGGCAGCACGCGGCAAGTGAAAGTTGGTATGACGGTTCTGTCGCTCGCTTTTTGTCTGCTGAGCGTGGATCCACTCATGTGTATGGCCGACGTACCTGAGAGCGAAGCAGACGTCCATGGCGACTATGGTGGGGTGGATGTTGAGGTGTCGGTGACGACGACGACGGGTGGGGAGGGTGCGGTTGGTGAAACTGGCGGTGCTGGCTCTAACTCGTCGGCGGTGGGGTGTTCTCGTCGTGACGGGAGTCCTGTGGAGTGTTGGGCTGGGGACTATTGGTGGTCGTCAGGGTATCAGGCGTACTGCAAAGTGCTTGATGTGCCGGTGGATAGCCCGGACTGGGATTCACATCGTGACGCGAGCGGGAACCCGGTGGGGACGTTCTACACGTGCCTTCGGGATCATGTCACAGACTTCTTCGATGACGGAATGCGGTATTGGTCGCCAGACTCTCCGTCGACCCCGGGGAAGGCAGGCACCGATCCGGTGACAGTGGTACGCACAGCGGTAGCATCCCTGCACCTCCATCCCCCCACCGTGGGAGTAGGAGCATACGTGTACCCAGACTACGAAGAATGGGGCCTGTCCTGGTGGGTCGGGGCGCCGATGTGGCTGTGGGTGGACGCATCCGACCCGCTGCAATGGGGAACCCACACCATCTCAGCAACAGAAGGAGGCCTGACCGTCACCGCGACAGTGTCAGCAAAGACAGTATCATTCGACCCCGGAAACGGGGACGACCCGATCGTCTGCGTCACCGCGGGAACACCACGGCCATGGAACCCCCACGAACTGCTGAGCAAACACTCACCATCAGGATGCGAGCACACCTACCTGCACACGAACGAACTCGGCAACATCAACTCCCGCTACACCGTGTCAGCAACAGTGGACTGGGAAGTCGTCTGGTCCTCATCAGACGGCCAAGCAGGCTCCTTCACCACCGACATACCCTCCACAGAATCCGCATCAATCCACGTCGGCCAACTCCGAATAGTCGCAGTCGCACCACCAACCTAAAGGCGGCCCCCGAAGAGGACACAATAGTGACGACACACATAGCTACGACCAGTAGTGCAGGATCCGCCGGTGCTCGTCGCTCCGAAAGTCTCGTTCCATGATCCCTCTGATGGTGGCTTCTGCTATCTATTAGATGGCATGACGAGGTTCTGGGGCATCTTGGCGCTGACACAGGCGGCAAGTTACCTGTTAGCCTTGCGGGGTAATGCTGGAGACGTCGACCATGACATCTAGCGTAAAGGAGGCCTCATGAGCTGGGATCTTGTTTGGCAGACCATCATGATTGTGATCGGTGCGGTGAACCTCATCATCGCGTTGGTCATCTTTTCCCGGTCGACGACATGGCAGCGGGCCGAGCCGGGTAATGCAGCGTACTTCACGTTTCTCCGTGTGGCCGGGCTCATCTTTGTCGCGGTGGCACTGTACCGCTCGATCTTCGTCACCAGCTACCCGGACCGGCTGACCTGGTTCGACACACCATTCAACAGCCCGTTTGTTGTCAGATGTCTGGCGGTGTTCGCCGAGCTGAGTTTCATCGGGATGATCGCCGCCGTACTGTTGAAGACGATCAGTCAGTGCACCCCCGCTGGCACTACCAGGCTCTCCGGCATCGTGACCAAACTGCCTCTTGTGGCGGTGGGGTGCATCTTCCTTGCCCAGTTCTTCGCTTTCACCGGGCTGATCACGCAATACCAGACACCCTTCGCCATTGAAGAATCGTTGTGGGCGCTGGCGTTCATCAGCCTCACACCAGTGGTGATAGTGGGCCTGCGGCGGCGTCGGCTCATCAGCAAAAGCGGTAGAGCCTTCCTCATCATCATGGCCGTTTGGTGCGCCGGATACCTGGCTTTCCAGTGCTTGTACGCCCTGCCCTTCATGTACTTCGCGAACGTGGCGCAAGACCTTGGCAGAACCGTACCCGCCAATGCCCTCTGGCAAGCAATCTTTGGCTACACGAGGACCAGAGATTTCGACACCTGGGGCGGAATCGGCTTCATCATCTGGCACAGCGGATACTTCAGCCTGTGCTCCGTGATGACCCTGTTCTTCATGTCGGCACCCCGAAAGCGCGTCGGGTGACGATGACCATCCCGACACACCTTCGGTAGCGAGCACGAAAACGATGGAGTCGGCTTTCTCTCGACTGCCATAATCGACCTTCATCGTTTAATTTCGATCAGGCGACCCAGAGCACCGGCGGCCAGGACAGTAGTGTCCGACCGTTCTGTCATACTTGATCAAGTTGGTCTCGTGATACCACGAGGAGGTAAGGTGCATCCAGGTTCAACACCCGAACTGACCAAGAGCCAGGCCAGACGAGCGGGCACACTCGTGCGTCACGCCGCGCAGTCATCAGATATCGGCAATGCCGACAGCCTCTCAGAAGCCATCTCGATCATCGAACGGTATCGCGCGTCATTCCGGAGACCGCTGGTAACTGCCAACAATGGTCTTCGCTCAATGATGAAAACGCTTGGCCTGGACGGCCAAGTGACTCAACGGCTCAAACGCATGCAGACCATACTGGACAAGCTAGGCCGCGAACACACACTCACGCTCGACAGAATGCAGGACATCGGCGGGTGTCGGGCGGTGCTCCCGACACGATCAGCCGTCTACAAGCTCGCGGAGCACATCAAAACCGTCAAGCCTACGTCGCGCGTCGTCGACTACATTGCAGAACCCCGCCGGTCGGGGTACCGCGGTATCCACATCATCGTGGAGTACGGCGACCCGGTCCGGCCAGTTGAGATCCAGTTGCGTACAGTTCTCATGCATGCCTGGGCAACAACTGTCGAGGACATTTCTGGCACGGGCGGCGTCAACTACAAGATGGACGGCACGTCGCCGATGCAGGTGTTTCTCGAGTGCTACTCACGAGTACTAGAGTGTCGGGATCTGGGGGAGAAGCCCAGTAAGCTACTTATGAAAGAGTACGAGAGACTTTTCAGTACGGCGTTCGAGGAGTAAGTATGGGCCACATCCAGCACTTCCTGCTTATTTACGACCACAAACAAGGTCGACTGGTTGACACACATGCCTATGGTGCCGATTCTGCGACCGCCCTGAAGGAGTACGCCGCCTTTGAAGCGCAGTTCCGCGACGATCCGACTATGGATATTGTTCTAGTTGGCTCAGACTCATTGGACACGATTAAGGTCACACACAAGAATTACTTTGATAACGCGAAGTCAATGGCTGAGTGGGCAGACTACCTGTCCCATGTGTTCGTTGACTCCGAAGACCTGCTCCCGGTGTAGATGAGTACCAGTCCGCCTGACCCGCGAGGAAGTGGTACGGACCAAGCGTTCGCCAGTCCGACCACCGGCGGTACGGCTGTCCTACAACGTCGAGTGGCCGAACTCCGGGCGGATAACCGCCGCCTGCGGAACCTCCTCCGGATCACGGGTGGCGTGGAACCACCTCCGGCGCAACCCGTCCTCATACCGCCCGATCCCGGCCTGGTGACCCAGAACTCCCCCAACAGCGCCAAGGTCGCGTTGTTCGCCAACCGGTTTGCCGCCCGGACGGACGTGTACGCGGCGTACTGGGAGAGCACAAAAAGGGGCACGAAAGGCTGGTCCCCGGTCGTCCGGGACCGGTTCAGCCGCCGACCGCTGTGGGACCGGCGACCACTGCCGCTGACCATGGAGGTCATCGCGAGCCACCTGAATCCCCGCCAAGATCTCTTCCTCGGCCTGTACCCGCTCCTGCCCGATGCGACCTGCCACTGGGTGGCCGTCGATTTCGACGGGGGCCAGGCGATGCTAGACGCCCACGCGTACGTGAAGGCCGCCAGTTCCCTCGGCGTGCCCACCGGCCTGGAGGTCTCGCAGTCGGGCCGCGGCGCCCACGTCTGGACGTTCTTCACCGCCCCGGTACCGGCGGCGGATGCGCGGACGCTGGGAACGGCCTGCCTCCACCGGGCGATGGGGCTGCGCGGGTCGATGCCGCTCACCAGCTACGACCGGTTGTTCCCGAACCAGGACACCGTCCCGGTGACGTCATCCAGCGTCGGCAATCTGATCGCCGCGCCCCTCAACGGGCAGCGCAAGCAGGAACGCGGCACGACGCTGTTCCTCGATCTCGCCACGTGGGAACCGTACGACGACCAATGGGAGTTCCTCTCCCGGCTGGACCGGCTGACGCCGAGACAGGTGACCGCGGCCGGGCGACGGGAGCAAATTGTCGTCGGGCGGGAGGTCGTCACGACCCCGCCCTCCCCCGCCACCGTCATCCATCCGCGCTTGTCCGACCGGGTACGGGGTGTTCTGGGCGCCCGGCTGACACTCCGCGACACCGACCTCACTCCAGAGGTGGCGGCCGCACTCCGGCACGCGGCCACGATCCACAACCCGGCCTTTTACCTCGCTCAGAGCGTCCGGCGTACGACATGGGGCATTCCCCGTTTCATCCAGGGTTTCGACGTCGCCGTGAGCGGCGATCTGGTCCTCCCCCGCGGACTGCGCGAACAAGCGGCGGCCCTGATCGAGCAGGCTGGAAGTAATCTGGTGATCGAGGACGAGCGTACGCCGGGCGATGAGCTGGCGGTGTCCTTCCTCGGTGAACTTGACGATCGTCAGACCGCCGCCGTCGACGCCATCCTCACCCACGAAGATGGCATCCTGCAGGCCCCCACGGGGGTCGGGAAGACCGTCATGGCGTGCGCGGTGATCGCCGAACGAGCGGTCAGTACGCTCATTCTCATCAACAAGACCGCCCTCGCCGCGCAGTGGCGCGACCAGATCCGTACCCTCTTGGGGCTCAAGGCCGGCCAGTTGGGCGGTGGCCGCAAAAAGACGACGGGTCAGGTCGACATCATGCTGTTGCAGACCCTCGCCCGGCACACCCCGGCGGAAATTCGCGAGCTGACAAGCGGGTACGGACAGGTCATCGTCGACGAATGCCACCACGTGGCCGCCGGGTCGTACGAGACCGCCATCGCCCAGATCGGTGCCGCCTGGTTTCTCGGCCTCACCGCCACGCCGGAACGTAAAGACGGCCTGGAGGCGGTCACGACCTGGCAACTCGGCCCGGTCCGCCACGTTTGGCGGGACACACTGCCGTCGGAGGGTACCCTCGTCACGCCCTACGACGGACCCGAGCGAACCCTCCGCATCCACGACACCAGCTTCCGGCCTGGTCCCGGCTTCGATCCCAGCCGGCCGGGCGCGTTCACTGAACTCGACGGTCTGCTGGCGGCCGACGAGGCGCGCAACCACCAGATCGCGGCCGACATCGCGGACGCGCTGGCCAGCGGGCGGAAGTGCCTCGTCCTGTCGCGGCGTCGCGACCACCTCACCGCGCTCGCCGAGTTGCTGCCCGACGCGGACCCGCTGATCATGCGGGGCGGCACGGCGAAGAAGGCCGTCGCCGCCGTCCGGGCCCGGATCGCCGATGCCGGACCCACTGACCCGCTGCTGGTCATGACCACGGTTCCGTACGGCGGCGAGGGGCTCGACGTACCCGTCATCGACACCGTCTTCCTCGTCGGCCCCGTCTCGTACCCCGGGATCCTCGTCCAAGCCGTCGGCCGCGCACTGCGAAAGTACGAGGGCAAAACCGAGGTTGTCGTCCACGACTACGCTGACGTGAATGTCCCGGTACTGAACGCCCAGTACGGACGCCGCCGGACAGCGTACCGACAGATGGGGTTCACCCGGGCGGGGTGACCGGGCCGGATACTCGCACAACGCTCAGTCCTCAATTGACATCTCCGGGACTCAGTTCGTGCCAGTCGGCATCATCACCGGCGTCCGAAAAGTGTCGGCGCCATGTGACACGCTGAAAGCGTGAACGGAACCGTTCACCTAACACAGTGAAAGGAACTTCTATGTCCGAACCCACGTCCCCACGGGGGAACCACATCTCAATTGGTGACAATGCTCAGGGCAACGTCGTGGTCGGAGGCGACAACAGCGGCGTCATCGCTCTAGTACCACCAGTCGACCGTCCCGAACCCCATCGGTTTCACGTCGAAAAGCGGCGGGTGACTCCCATCACGGACCAGACCATGCTGGCCCTGAACTGGATCATGACCATTTGCGGGCTGGCCTCGCTGGGAATCGCAGGTCTTCAAGCCTACAACCAGGTCAATGCACACGGAGTCCTGGCGATCTCGATTGAGGTCTCTCAGTTCATTTACGTCCTCTTCGGCGTAGGCGTCATTGTGTTGTTCCTGGCTTTCTTTGGCTGGGTCTTCCGCAAGTGGCTCAAACGGCACATCTACGGCAACAGTCTGGTTTTCGGACGGGTGCCGGAAGGTCGTATCGACAGCCGGGGGCGCTACCATCTGTGCCTGACGAGAATTCGCGGCGTTTGCGCCATTGACGGTGAGGCGATGAAGGTAAGGCGCATCCCAACCAGAGCCACACTGTTCACGTTGCCTGACGGCTCCACAAGGACGAAGTACAGTAATTACGAGTTGCGCCTAGTCTGCAGCCGGAATCCCATGGACGCGAGCCACCAAGCCAAGATTGATCTGAGTGACACGGAAGACTAAGTCGACATCTTCACACCGCCCTCGCACTTCGTATACGCGCCCCAGGACGCTTCGCTGCCGGGCACCACACAATGGTTCTACGACCTGACGGAACTACACAACGATGTCAGCCTCGACAGCAAGTACGGGGGCTGACTCGCTCGTGAAAGTTGAACGGCTCGCCATCTGGTGATCACTCGCCTCCCGTAGGATTCCCCAACGTTACTCGAATAGCCCGTTCTTCACACGTCCCAGATGACACATTGGCATCACGCGGCACGAGCCGACTGTCGCTCACTCGGTCAGCCCCAGCTCGTTCTGCAACGCAACCAACTCGGCCATTGCCGCATGCTGACGCTTCGACTCAACATCAAGAAATGCATTGATCGCCGCCACCGGGATACGATGATGAGTACCAACCAGCCTGCCCTCGTCGATAAGCTTGCGCACCTGGGGGCGCGACATGCCCAAGAGTTTCGCCGCCTCCGCCGGTGTCACCTCCTGCAAGCCGCGACTCACCAGAACCTGATTCTCCGACATCAACTGTGGTCTCATGTCACTCCCATCTGAGAGAGGTTGGCTCTCTCCACCTGAAAGCCGTCGAGCCAGTGATCGACGGCGTCGTTGACTTCCGACTCATCGAGGCGAGCGGCCAGCGCGTCTACCGCGTGGCGCCGGAGCAGCCCGGATGGATCAGTGTACATCTCGACCAGCCAGGTAGCACCCTCGCTCACCGTCGGGGCAATCTCCGGATGGGCGACTGAGTGTTCGGCCATCACCCGTGCGACCTCAGCCGGGTCGGAAACCAGCATGAGCAGCGCCACATCGCCAGAATCTTTCGGACGCAACCGATCAGCCCGAATGTTGACCTGGCTGAAGCGTTCATGTACCTTGTGGGCTTTTGCGACGAGCAGCGCCGCCGGACCAGCCACCCACGCCTCAGTGCTGTCTGCCGGATCATCCATAGCCGCCAGCAATACACGACGCCGATCCCAGACCGCCAACTCCACGCCGCGTGCCCGGCTGGCCGCACTCGGTTGCCCATCGATACGAGCCGCCCGACGGCCCGGCCCGGCGTACACTTCAGGGACGATCAGATCGATTGTGACACGCTCTGCCAACGACAACCCAGCCTCAGCCTGATAGCCGTAGACACCTGGCCTGTCCGGTAGGGCAGGAACGACACCCAACTCGCTCATCAGGCCCATCAGCTTGGGATCAGGCGCAACGAACACCGGATTAACGGCAATGTCGGCGTCCCTGGTCGCCTGCATCTCAACCGGGCCCCATGCCGCCTGTACCCACACATGAACGGCGTGTGCGCCGATCACCGTTACCGCGTCAGCGAAAGCGTCCACGACGCGGAGTGTGTCGATCAACAAGCGACGGGACTGCACAACCCCGTACCGTGCGTCACCCACCGTCTCCGGACGGCGCACCGGCGTGTCTCTCTCATTCGTCATACCGTCTCCAGGGTCAGCGACTCGAGTAGCGGCAGAGTGACATCGGCTTGGCGCCCCGGAGATGCCAGTGAGTCCAAGAGCGCCCACTCACGGCAGACCATGCGTACTCCCACATCATGCGACACGGCGCGGACATTGTCTGTAACCGGCAACAGGAACATGACTAGCCGAGACGTCCGGGTGGCCGGAGTGAGGTTAGCCTCTTCGGGTCGTTCGACGTACACCACCGGCGTGAACGACCGTACCCGTGACACATCCCCGGCGAACGCCTCCAGTGACGATACGACCGGGCTGACGCCCTGGCGCTCCAGTGCGGCCAACACGTCCGGCAGTCCGGCCGACAGCTCGACACGCCTGACGCCGTTCCGCTTCGCGACCAACGCCAGCCGAGCCGTCGCCGGGAAACGCCGGATCAACCGGTCGCGCTCGACCGGATCGGCAGCGACAAGCTTTCGCAACAGTACGGCGAAGGGTTCGTCACTCCCGGACTCCGACACCTGCGTCTCCAGGCGGAAACCAGCCGCCCCGACAAGCCTCGCCATCATCACCCACGTCGGCTCGACCTTCCCCGCCTCAATACGCGAAATTGTGGACACCGGCACCCCCGACAAGTCCGACAATGCATTCATCGACAACTGCCGGACAGACCTCACTCCCGCCAACACAGCCGACGCCTCCATCACCATTCCTCCATCGTACCATCCTTGTGATGCATATATGCATTAGTGCTCAAAGGGGCGGACGGAGGAAGTCTGCGAGAAACCTCGTCACAACCAAATCGCCCAGCTATAAGCGCCTACAGGAGTCTCGCCCGTTTGGACAGCAGGTCTTGTAGCCCGGCAAGCATCACGGTGCCCTCCTTGCTTTCACGGGCTCCTCAAGCGCTGTCGCCACGGCCTCAAACTCGGCTAGGGCGGCGGTCAGGTCTTCGATGATCTCGCGGGCGATCACTTCTGGCGCAGGCAGGTTGTCCAGGTCCTCCAGTGAGTCATCTTTCAGCCAGGTGATGTCGAGGTTGGCCTTGTCGCGGGTAACAAGTTCCTCGTACGAGTATGACCGCCAGCGCTCCGACTCACGGCGCTCGGAGCGGGGCCTTTCCGGTAGATAGGAGGCAACGAACTCATCGAGGTGGTTTCGACGCAGCGGGCTCTGTTTGAGCGTGAAATGCTGGTTTGTACGTAGGTCGTACACCCACAGGTGTTCCGTCCAGGGCACGCCGGGGCGAGCGGGCTTCTTGTCAAAGAACAACACATTCGCCTTGACGCCTTGAGCGTAGAAGATGCCCGTCGGGAGCCGCAACATGGTGTGCAGGTCGAAGTCGGTGAGCAATCGGCGCCGGATCGTCTCCCCCGCCCCACCCTCGAAAAGTACGTTGTCAGGTAAGACGACCGCGGCCCGTCCGTTCACATCCATGATAGTGGCGATGTGTTGAACAAAGTTGAGCTGCTTATTGCTCGTCGAGACAGTGAAATCCTGCCGCTCCACCGAGGCGTCCTCCCGTACGGCCTTACCATCCGAGCCGACCGTGGTCAGCGCCGACTTGGTGCCGAAAGGTGGATTGGTGACAACCACCGACCAGCGTCGCCCCGGATCGGCCGCCAACGAGTCCCGTACCTCGATCAGCGACTCCCCACCCGACGAACCGATGCCGTGCAGCAGCATGTTCATCGCCGCCAGTCGGGCGGTGCCGTCGACCAACTCGTACCCAGTCACGAGCGAATCGCGGAGATGGTCGCGTTGATCCGGCGTCATCGTCGCGGCCCCCTGGGCGGCGTACTCGTGCGCCATCAACAAGAAACCACCCGTACCGCACGCCGGATCGACCACCCAGTCCGCAACGGTCGGTCGGACACAGTCGATGATGGCGTGGACCAAGGCGCGCGGCGTGAAGTATTGCCCGGCACCCGATTTCTGATCCGCGGCCCCCTTGGCAAGCAGCTCCTCGTACGCGTCGCCCGTCAGATCGGTGCCGCTGCTTGACCAGTGCTCTTTGTCAATCAGGTCGGAGACCAACCGCTTCAGCTTCGCCGGGTCCTGGATCCGGTTTTGCGCCTTCCGGAAAATCGTGCCCACCACGCCGGGCTGTGTCGCCAAGTTCTCCAGCATTGAGGTGTACAGCGACTCCAGTTCCGTGCCCGAAGCGTCGGTCAGCCGCGACCAGTCATAGGCTTCCGGTACGATGCGCTCCGGCGCAAGCTTCCGCGTGGCCCGTTCGTGCGCCATTTTCAGGAACAACAGGTACGTCAACTGTTCCGTGTACTCAATGACGCCCACCCCGTCATCGCGCAGCACATCACAGTACGCCCAAAGCTTGTCAACCAGTCGTCTCGCGTCAGCCATCACAGATCCTCGAAAAAGTCGTCATCAATCTTGTAGATCGTGGTGGTGAAAGCGGGCTGTACGCCAACAGCGTTGTCCACCATGAGTCGTACCAGCCGCGCACCGTCAATCAACTCGACACGTGCCTTCGCCATCCGCACAGCCTCACGGGCCTCCTTCGTGAAGGTGGAACTCGTGATGAAGATTCCACGATCACCCTGCTGCATCGTCAGCGCACCAATAAACTCCCGCATGTCCGGGCTACCCACCGCGTGCCCGTCCTGGTAGCGCTTGGCCTGAAGATAGATGCGGTCCAGCCCCAACGGGTCTTGGCTGACGATACCGTCAATACCGTTGTCACCCGAAGCTTTCGTCGTGTCCAGAGAACCGTCTTTGCCGTAACCCATACCTCGTAACACCTTCAGCACGAGTCGCTCGAACGCCAACGGGTCCATCGTCTGGACCTGTGCCAGCAACTCGGCCTCAACAACGACCCGCAGTTCCTTCGCGGCAGCCTCAATCACTTCTTCCGGCGATACCGGCAAACTGACGGGTGTAGATACGACCACCCCAGCCGAGACCGGCTGCTTCGACTTCCTCATGAACTCGACGAACTCAGGATACACTTCAAGCCGCAACTCAGTGACGGGCACCCCTTCGCCCAACAACTCCCGACCACGCTGAGTGATGGCATACACCCCTCGCCTCGGGCGTTCTAGAGCGCCGGCCTGTACCAGGTAGGTCGCCGCCCAGCCGATGCGGTTCTTGTACCGCTGCTGTCCCGAGGGAATGACCTCTTGTTTCACCTCATCACTCAACTCGGTGACTTGCGCCACCTCGGTATAGAGTGCCTGCAACTGCTTCGCGCCACGCTCCGACAGAACCTCCAGTATTGGCAGCATGTACTGATCCCACGTCGGTGAATCCATGTCACCCCTCCTTTCTGAAATCACGCGTCAAGTCTCCCCGGAAAACCGCCGCAAGAAGAGAACGACGAAGAGCCGCTAAATGACGATTCACCGCGACCACCGAATTCCGAGCCGCGTCGACCATTCTGAACGTCTCTCGTGCTGTTTCGATTATGGCTTTCTGCTCTGCCAGTGGTGGTACGGGAAACTCGACCGCCTTCAACCTGCTTGCAGACAGGTGAGCGATGTTCGTGGTAATTCGAGACTCTTCGATGAAACGGCCTGCATGCATGTGCCGCCGAAACACCAGCAGCGAGAACTCTGGTAGCACACCAGGGTGGGCTCTGAACCGCAATAGTGAGTTTGTGAACGCCACCTCTGGCGGGTCTCCCCGGTAGATGGCCGGTCGGCCCAATAGGTGAGGACTCTGTCCCTCGTTAAGCAACACATCACCAGGTTGTAGCCTGAACCGCCGAAAAGTGTCGTCCGGCCAGTGCATCTCCATAACATCCTCAAGCGCAAGACGATCCTCAAACACGTTGGCCACACGTAAGTAAGGCTTCATGTTCGAACCGACATGCCAATCAGGATGCCGTTGCCGCCCCAACTCGACAAGTCCAGCTTTCCCAACCGTAGTCGACTCCCAGGACTCAGGGTAGCTCTCTTGACCCGGGACAAGCCGGAGCAAGACTTGCTTTGTCATCACACTGCATCGACGAATGGTGGCATCAAGAGCGCGCTGGGCACAGTCGATGTGGGAGAGGTGGTCTTCGAGGATGGCGACGATGCGGCGCTGCTCGTCCAGTGGCGGAACAACTACTTCGACACGCGCCAGTTGCCTGGTGGCGATACTTGCCTGATTCACATGATTGGATGCAACTGACTCGAAAAAGCCGGATTGCTGCAGGAAATGAAGCTGAATGGCCAGAAAAGCCGCGTCAACACTGGGCCGCGGTCGCAGACGCGTCATGTGGTTCGAGAAGCCCATGGGCTGATCACTCGTGATCAACGCTGTCTTTCCAACCCATTTTAAACTGTTCGTGTTGTTAAACAGGATGTCACCAGGCTGTGTTCTTAGTGTCCCGGCGTCGACAGACACGTACTTACACTGGTCTAGGGTGACGGTGCCAACGGGCGAAATGTTCATCGGGCGCAGGTGTAGCAACTCGCCTACACCCGAGTGGCTCCCACATGCGAAACCCGGTTGAGCCTCAAGCAGCAGACTGCCGAGACCTACGCGCGTCCATGTGTCAGGTAACCCGTTCATACGACTCTCCCCGGTTTCATCCGCGCGAAGTCGCTCCAGCCGGGCGTCTTGTTAAAGAACGGGTAAGCAAATCCTGACCATGTGCAGACTAGAGGAAGTTTGGGTTGACAAGGTAAAACATCATCCAGTCGAGAGTTGAGCAGCCGGTGGTGACGCGAATTTGGGGGCGTTTCGGTAAGCAACGGGTAAAGAACGGTCGGGAACATCACGCCTCCTCGCGGTCGGGAGCAGCCCAGAATGGTACATACCTCATGGCTCGCGTCCCCGCAGTCGTATCGAACACCGAGATAACTCCTGCGGTGATCGCGGCCTTGATGAGTTTGGAGGCAGCTACCACGTTAGCTGACACGTCGGACAACCCAAAACGCTCCCGAACACTGGTGTTGGTCACGTACTCCCGGCTGACGTAGCGGAGGCACGCGTGCAGATAGACGGCCCGTACACGGTCGCTCTTGTCTAGCTGGTCGAGTCGGCGAGCCGAGAAGACGACCACCCTCGTGGCATTGTCCGTCACCTCGATCATCGGGGCGGGTAGCTGGTTCACTTCGACTAAAGTCGCCACCTTGTCCCACCCACTGCCGCGCTCCTCACTAATCCCCAGGAGGCGAGTCAACTTGGCTAACCGCTCATTGCGGCTTCGCGGCGGGCTGTCGACGAACCGCTCTTGGGGGACGAGCGGGCGGCCAGGATTAGTGATCTCGACCCTGTCCTCAAAGATCTCGACCATCGGCCCGGCGCCGCGGACGGAGAAATCCTGATGGATCAGCGCGTTGGCGACCAGTTCACGCAGGGCCGGCTCAGGCATCCGCTTGACAGACGTGCGCAGACCGCCTTCGATGACTTCACCGTCCTGGATCTGTTCCATGACGTACCGCATCAGTCCGTTGAACCCGGCCGCATACCCTCGCTCGCCCACCTGCTCCGTCATGGTCTCAATGCGACTGTTGCCCCGGTAGCGGATGACGCGAAGTGCCTTCCGGCCAAGTGATGGGAGCTGCTCGAAGCGTCGGCAAAACAGAATGCCGCCTAGATTGGTGATCGCCCAGCCGGTTGAAGCATCGTAGCGAATGAGCCCCGCAGCGGCCAAGGCTTCAATGACCTGGGAACGATTCTCGGGCAGAGGATTGCCGCTCAAGGCAAAGTACGCCGGGTAGTCGATCAACGACACCACGTCTTCCACCTGCAGCTGATCCATGGCCAGTTCAGTCTCGAGCCGATGAAGCAAAGCGCTGCCGCTGAGATCTTTGGTCATGCGGCCAACCTGTTCAGTTCGGCGAGGTAAAACTCGGCTTGATCGCCGAAGTCTCGGATAATACCATCCACTCCGCCGCGCTCGGTAAAGGGGCTCTCGTCCAGGTCTTCGGGGGCGACTCCGGCCGAAGCCGCGATGACCTCCACCATACGCTCCAGCCACCACCGCTGCGGCTCGGTGAAGACCACGCCCTGGTTAGCTTGCTGCAACAGCCAGGCACCGTACCGCTCGCGTACTTGCTCAGCGTACGGAACCAACTGGGCGTCCAGACCGAGGGTGAAACGGAGCAGCGAGACCAAGTCGGTCAGGGTGTGGCGGTCCGAGTGTCGTACCCTGCCCTTGTCGACAGCCTCGTACGCCGCCCAG
>JAIRVA010000009.1 GCA_031254155.1 Propionibacteriaceae bacterium | reverse complement strand
CGCGTTCGTCGCCCGCCAGAAGCGGATCATCCTCGACGGCGAGGACTTCTACCTTGACCTCCTGTTGTACAACCGGACTCTGCGCCGCCTGGTCGCCGTCGAGTTGAAAACGGAACGCTTCAAAGCCGCCCACGAAGGCCAACTCAAGCTGTACCTCAAGTGGCTCGACCGGCACGAACGCCAACCCGGCGAGGAAGCCCCCATCGGCCTACTGCTCGTCACGAAAGCGAACCGCGAGCAGATCGAACTCCTTGAGATGCACAAGGACGGCATCATGGTCGCCGAATACTGGACCGAAGTGTTACCCAAAGAAGACCTACAAGATCGCCTGGACGATATCCTGCGCAGCGCCCGAGAGCGCCTAGCCCGCCGAGGGATCACAGACTCCCCGACCGATGTTGAGGAGGACGTATGACCACCGCCACTGTCGAGCGGATGTTGCCGTTGTATGAGGCGAAGATGCTGGACGCTTACGATCACCGTGACGCGGACGTATTCAAGAGCGCGACTGCCGAGAAACGCCAGAACCAGCCACGCTACCTTTCTGACCTGGAGAAAAGCGACCCTTTCCGTGAAGCCATCCCGATTGCCTGGGTACGCGAAGAGGTGGTCCGAGACGACTTACCACTCTGGTTGGCTGGATTCTCCGATGTCACGAGTTCAACCAACGAACGAACCGTAAAAGCGGCGGCCCTACCCAGGGCAGGTGTGGCGAACTCATACCCCTTGATCGTCGCTGACGGGCGTGCGTTACTCTTGACAGTTTTCAACTCCTTCGTTTTCGACTACGTTGCGAGGATGAGCGTCGCTGGGCTTCACATCAACTTCTTCCTCGTTAAGCAGTTACCAGCCTTGGCTCCCAGCGTGCTTAACTCACCTTGTTCGTGGGGACATGGGAGCACTGCGGAATGGTTATCACCAAGGGTCGCGTACCTGAGTTGCACGTCGTGGAGTATGGCCCCGATGGCCGAAGAACTCACGGGGACCCGACAAGTCTTCCCCTGGTCGCCAGACCAACGCGAACTTGTCCGCGCCGAGATCGACGCCGCGATGTTTCACCTCTATGGTGTGTCCCGCGACGACGTGGACTACATCATGGACGCCTTCCCTAGTGTCAAAAAAGACGACGAAATGGCACATGGTGAGTATCTTACAAAGCGATTGATCCTGGAGGTTTACGACGCCATGCAGACCGCCATAGACACGGGTGTCCCGTACCAATCAATCGTTGACATGCAACCTTTGGTTATTTCACCCGACGAAAGGCGATCATCATGACGCTGAACCAAGTTCCCTCAGTCGGCCAACTCCACTGGCCCACGCTCAAGGTGCTTCGGGAGTTTGATAGACCCACGCCTATCGTGGCTGTCACGGCGGGTGTTATTCGAGAAGTTGGACTGACTCCAGACCTAGCCGCAGTAGTCCACGGCTCTGGTCCCAAACCGAAAATCCAATACCGCGTCGAATGGGCACTGAGCCACCTGAAACGGATCGGCTTGGCGGACAACCCTCAGCGCGGGTTATGGCAAGCCACTGAGGCCGGGCTGGAGTCGTCCGAGGGCTCCGTCGCGGAGCGCTGGTCTGATGAGATGCGTCAGATTCGTGGCTCCACCGGCAACAGGGCCTGGTTAGTCCGCCCTGGCCCCGATGGACAGTCGTTAGTTGATCGTTGGCTTCAAGAAGGGTTCATTTCTCTAGCTGGGGCGCACCTCGACGTGCTGCCTGCGGGTGCCGCCAAGAAGGATGTCCAGGTGGCCGTCGAAGAGTGCTATGAGCATGTTGAATACCCGCAGCGGCGGGCGCTCACTGAGGACTACTACGCCTTCCTCACACTTATGTCTGAAGGCGATGTGGTGTTGGCAAGGCACGATGACCGGGCATGGGTGGGTCAGATCACTAGCGACCCTGACTTTGCTGATGAAGTGCCCAGGCTGCGCCGCTTGGTGGATTGGATCAGCAAGGAGGTCACCGTCGATACGCTGCCGTCCGAGGCGGCGGCGCTGCCTGGCAGCCCACGGCTGGTAACCGACCTCACAGCGATTCACGATTCATTGGCCGCTTTGCTGGACGATGAACCCACTCAGCCGGAGGCTGTCGTAACCCTTCCGAGGGCGACCAGCGAGCTGGCGAGTTCGGTCTACATGGGCACCGAAGCTGGCGTCGGATGGCTCAACGACTACATCGACCTGTTGGAGACCCGCCGTCAAGTCATTGTGTACGGCCCACCGGGCACCGGCAAGACGTTCGTGGCACGAAAGATTGCCAGGCATGTGGCGGGGGCTGAAGAACGCATGACGGTGGTGCAGTTCCACCCGTCATACGCCTACGAGGACTTCTTCGAAGGGCTACGCCCGGTGACAACGGACGGCCAGGTGACCTATGAGGTGGTGCCTGGCCCGCTGCGGACTTTGGCTTCGGCAGCGGCGGATGACCCCACCCATCCGTACGTGCTCATCATCGACGAGATCAACCGAGCCGACATCGCCAAAGTCTTCGGCGAGTTGTACTACTTGCTGGAGTATCGAGGTGAGCGGATTACGCTTCAGTACTCGTCACCGGACAAACCGTTCGGCCTACCGAAGAACCTGTACCTGATCGGTACGATGAACACCGCCGACCGCTCCATCGCGATGGTTGACGCCGCCATCCGGCGACGTTTCCCGTTCATCGAGATGCACCCGTCGGAAGAACCGGTGGCGAGGGTATTGCCGTCCTATCTCGCAGCGGTCAGTGGTACGTCGGAGCGGGCCGAGTTGCTGACCGAACTGAACAGCCAGTTGACGGGGAAGTTGCGGGAGTTCCAGATTGGTCCGTCTTATCTGATGCGGGCCGAGGCGGCGACCGAAGCTGGATTGGGTCGCATCTGGCGCTATGACATCCTGCCTTTGCTGGAGGAGCAGCTATACGGTACGCACACCCGCGAGCAGGTTCACGCCAACTTCGGTCTGGATGCCATCCGTAAAATGGTCGCGCTGAAGCATCGACAGGTACTTCAGTCCGAACCATCGGCGGAACAGCTGGAAACCTGAGGTTGGCTGTGGAGCGGGTGACACTGGTAGAGAACCAGGGCAAAGGAGTCAGCCTTGCCCTATCTGCTGTCGAGGCCGCCGCTCTCAACCAGACTGGTTTGGTCCAGGCCGTCCCGGTATGGGGTGGTGGCTGGGAAGTGTCGCCACATGCGAATATGGTCGGTGCGATCCGGATCGGCGAATGTGACATCGTGGGTCAGCCGAAGGCGTCCTTCTCGTCGTTGTTGTTCATGTTGGCGTACGCGCGTGATCAAGGGTTCGACCCCGCCGAGTTCGACGGAATGGCTGAGGACGACCTGTGGCCAGCCGTGGCCGAGATTCTCGTCCGCTTGACCCAGCGGACTTTGGAACGGGGTGTGTTACGCGGGTACGTCATCAAAGACGACCGGTTGTCTGTGGTACGGGGCCGGATCAGGCTGTCCGATCAGTTGACCCGCCACTACGGCATCCCCGTACCCTTGGAGGTTCGCTACTCCGACTACTCTGGTGATATCCCGGAAAACCGAATACTCCGGGCCGCGCTGCGTCGTATGGCGAGCGTCGAGCGTCTCCCCGGCAACATCATCCGCAACCTCCGCCATCTCGAAGGTCAGTTGAACGCGGCGTCCGTACTGACCCCCGGCACGGCCCGACCGAAATGGGCTCCGAACCGGAGCAACGAACGCTATGTCCCCGCGCTGCGCCTGGCCGAACTGATCCTCGATT
>JAIRVA010000311.1 GCA_031254155.1 Propionibacteriaceae bacterium | reverse complement strand
GTGTGACACCACGTCAGCCACGGCCCCCAGTGATCAGGCGCTCACAGGCGACCAGCCCGACGGCTGATGACCGGCGCCCGCCAGCCCCCTCAAAGAAAGGGGTCGGATGGCGGTGACTGCCCCGTACGTGGTAAACCCAGGATGCGCGAAAGTGGTGACCCGGGCAGAAACTGGACCCGGGCAGAAACTGGACCCGGGGAGGAAAACCGGCCGCGCCCGTCGGAGAGGGACACCGACGAAGGCCGAAGGCAGACGGACTTGGACGCGTAGCGTCGAGTCCGTCTGCTGAGGCCCGCCGACAAGGTGTTGAGGGAGCGAAGCGACCGAGCACCCATGCCCGCAGGATTGCCCGGGGACCGAAGGTCCCCGAGTAAGGCAATCCGAGGACGCATGGGGAGGCGCCGACGAGGCAGGCCGAGTCAGCTACTAATCCGAGAGCCCCAAGTTGGACAAAAAACTCCATCTGACTAGGTAGTTCATGTCTACTAACTAACGCTCCCCTTAGTAACAGAGGAGCAGCCCGTCGACGACCCTCCACGTCAGGTCGCGTCGGCAATTGGAAACAGCCAAACCGTCGGGCCTTACCAGCCGGTGTCGATCTGGGTCCGCGCCCCGAAGCGGGCGTTGCCCAGGCCCTTATAGAAGAACAGCGCCTGGGCGGCGTTGCGCCCGAGGATGTCGGCCAGACCGTCACCAGTCAGGTCGGCCCCGGCCGCCAGTTGCCAGCCCGACCAGCCTGACCCGGCCTGGACGCGGGCGTTGAACGTCCCCGTACCCTTGCCCGTGTACTGGAACAAGTCGCCCTGCGCGTTGATGCCCAGGATGTCCGCCTTGCCGTCCGCGTTGAGATCGCCCGCCGCGTGCAACTGCCAGCCCGTCCAGCCCGAGCCGACCTGGACCCGCGCGAGGAAAGTCCCGTCACCGCGGCCCGCGAACATGAACAGGTTGCCGGCCGAGTTGATCCCGAGCAGATCGGCCTTGCCATCGCCGTTCAGATCGCCCGCCGGTATGAGCTGCCAACCCGTCCAGCCGGACCCGACCTGCCGACGCGCGCCGAGCCCGCTCGTACCGTTGCCGGGGTACAGCCAGAGCTCGCCGCCCGCGCTCACCCCGAGGACATCGGCCTTGCCGTCGCCATCCAGGTCCCCGGGACCGTAGGCCTTCATCCCCGCGAAGCTGCCGTCCAGCCAGTACGGCGGGGTGAGGGTGCCATCCGCCTTCCCCGGGTACAGCCACAGCTGGCCTTTCGCGTCGACCGCCAGAAGCTCGCCCCGCTTGTCACCCGTCATGTCGGCGCCCAGCACGAACCACGCGTACGGTTTCTGGGGCGTGGGGGTGGTACACGGCTGGCCGTTGATGACACCGCCGTTGTACCCCCGGTACTGCCCGGCGACGTTACCCGTCGCGTCCAGGCAGCCGGTGACGGTGATCACGGCCCCCGTGTCGGCGAACACGCCCCAGCCGGCATTCTTCCGCGCGGCCAGATTGCCGAACGTCGCCTGGCCGTTCGTGCCCGACAGCCCGTGACGGGTGTTGTTGTCAACAGTGAGGCCCGCCGCGACCACCGTACCGTTGTCAAAGTAGAAGCCGAACCCGCCGTTGCCCGTCGCCGTGGCGTTGGCCAGGGTGACCGACGAGCCCGTGTCAACCAACAGACCGTTGCCTTTGTTCAGGTTCGCCTCGAAGACCGCCGTCGCCGTCAGCCGGCTCCCGTTGGAGATGACGACACCGTGGGTACCGTTGCTGTCAAAGGCGTTGCCCGCGTCGGTGATCCTGACCGTGACCTCACCGGTGGGCTGGGCCGACGAGGTACCAACGAACAGCCCGGCCGTACCGTTGCCGGTCGCCGAGTTGCCCGCTTGCAGCGTGACCGTGGCCCGGCCGGCCCCCTGGATCCCCAGGGTGGTGTTCTTGTTGACCGTCGTCCGCGTGAGGGTCACCGCCGCGCCGTCGACCCAGACCCCGGCACCGTTCTGACGGAACGCGCTGTCCGTGGCGGTCACCGCCGCCCCGCCCGCCACGCTGAGTCCCAGCGCCTCGTTGTTGTCGGCGGTCACCCGGGTGAGCGTCGCGGTCGAGCCGCCGTACACCGCGACCCCGGTGCGGCCGGTCCCCGCCCCGTTCCACCGCGCCGTCACGTCGGTGAGGGTCGCCTTCGCGGCCCCGTCGATGAGGACGCCGTACCCGCTGTTCGTGTCGAACAACACCCCGGTGAGGCTCACCGTACCGCCCGCCACCGCCAAGCCGTTCGTCTCGTTGCCCGACACCGACCCACCGGTGACAGTGAGGCTCGACCCGGCGCCCGCGAGGCTGAGGCCGTTGGTGGCGTTCGCAGAGAACCCCGAGTTCGTGACCGTCGCCGCACCACCGCTCTGGACCAGCAGGCCGTTGGCCGTGTTGAAACTGGCCGTGACGTCCGTGAGCGTGACGCTGGCCGCCGTCTCCACGACGACGCCGTGCGTACCGCTGCGCAGCGTCGCCCCGTACACCGCCAGGTTCTTGACGCTCGTCGCCCGCAGCACCGCCTGGCCGTTGCCGACCCACGTCCCGCCGCAGACCGTCACACCGTCGCCCTGCGGGACGAGCAAGTTCCGGCCCGCGGTCACCATGGTGATCGTCGCGCCGTCAGCCTGGATGACGGTACCGGCCTGGGCCCAGATCGAAGCGCCCGCGACAGAGTACGCACCGGCCGGGAACCGGACGACCCGCGCCCCGCCGCCCGACGGGAAGAGCGTACCCAACTGGGCACTGATGTCCCCCGGCCCACTCACCGTCACCGTCGGCGCGGCGCTACAGGCCGCCGGGCCCGTGGCCGCCTGAGCCGGGTGGCTGGCGCCCACAAGGAGGCCGCAGCCGAGGGCGGTGACCAGGCCAACCGCGGCGAGGCGGCGGATTCGAAAATGTGCCGTGTCCATAGTTTCTCCTTACCAACCGGTGTCGACGAGGACTTTCGTGGCGAACTTGGCGTTGCCCAGCCCCTTGTAGAAGTTCAGATCACCGGTCTTGTTGTTGCGCCCGATGATGTCAGCCTGACCGTCACCGGTCAGATCGGCCCCGGCGGCGAGTTGCCACCCGGTCCAACCCGAGCCGGCCTGGACCCGCGGGTTGAAAAGACCCGTACCCTTGCCCGTGTACTGGAACAAGGCACCGCTCGCGTTAATGCCCAAGATGTCAGCCTTCTTGTCGGCGTTGAGGTCGCCCGCGGCGTAGAGGTCCCAGCCGGTCCAGCCCGAACCCACCTGGACGCGGGTCTGGAAGTGCCCGTCGCCCTTGCCGGAGTACAAGAAGAGCGCACCCTTGGCGTTGATCCCGAGCAGGTCCGCCTTGCCATCGCCGGTGAGATCACCGGTCGGCACCAGTCGCCAGCCAGTCCAGCCGCTCCCAACCTGGATAGCCGTCTTGAGCGACGGGCCATCGCCCGGATAGAGCCACAGGTCGCCGTTCGCGGTGATGGCCAAGACATCGGCCTTGCCGTCGCCGTCGAGGTCACCCGGACCGAACACCTGCGCCGGGGCGAAGCCACTGCCCAGCTGGCAGGCCGCGCCGAGCGCACCGGTCGCCGTACCCTGGTAGGCCCACAGGGTGCCCTGCTTGTCCACCGCCAGGGTCTCGCCCCGGCTGTCACTGGTCATGTCCACCCCGAGGGTGAAGCGGGTCATCGGCTTGACCGGCGTCCCCGTCGTACACCCCGGTGCCACCACCGCGGTGGCCGCCGAGGTCATCGTCCGGGGCGTGTAGCCGGCGAGCGTGCCGGTGACGGCGACCGTGAGCTTCTTGCCCACGTCGGCCGCTTGGAGGGTGTACGTCTTCGCGGTGGCCCCGGCGATGGTCGTACCGTCGCGCAGCCACTGGTACGCGAAGGTCACTCCGGCGGGGGTCCAGGTCCCGGGGTTGGCCGTGAGGGTGTCGGCCGACCGCGTCGTCCCGGTGATCGTCGGCGTCGCGGGCGTCAGCGTACCGCTGGCCACGAGGACCGCGGCCGACGTGGCAGCCGACGCCGAGTAGCCGGTCGCCGTCGCGGTCACCTTGGCCGCGAGGCTCGTGTTGGCATCGGCCGCAGCGAGGGCGTACGTCGAGGCGGTGGCACCAGCGATGGCGGTACCGTTCCGCAGCCACTGGTACGCGAGGGCGGCGCCCGCGGGCGTGACGCCCGTGGCGCTCGCTGTCACAGTGTTTCCCACCTGGGCAGTCCCCGTGATAGCAACCGTTGCGATGCTCGTGGCGGACTCCTGCCGGGTGATGGTGACCGTCGCCGAACTGGAGTTCATGGCGGTGACCGTGACCGAAATCAGCCCGCCGATCGAGGTGAACGTGTCCCCGACATCCAAGACCTCGTCGGAGACGTAGTAGAGCGGCCAGGTGGTCGTTGGCTGGAGCAACCAGGTCTCCGACGCGTCGGCGCGGAGCACCTCGACGCCCCACCGCTCGCCGCCGTACCAAGGGTCGGTGATGTGGCGGTACTCGACGAGGTACGGCAGGCCGCTAAACGTCGAGTCCGCTGTCGAGCCCGGCGGGACCGAGTCCTTGACGTACGCCAGCTCGACGGAAGTGTTATCCGTGGTCGGGACGGGTTTGAGCGTCACCGGGGTGGCGGTGGCCGCCGTGTCGATCACCTTCACCGCCGAGGTCTGGAGCAGCCCGGTCTGGTATTTCCGGACGGCGTCCATGGCGCCCGGTTCGATGCCGTACCCCATGAACTCGAACAGGTCCGCGTACTCCAGCGCGGCGCACGACCCGTTGCTGTCGGCCTGGTTCCAGTTCGAGGTCCCGCTGCGGGAGCTGCAAAGCCACTCGTTGGAGTGGTTGAGACCGAAGTTGTGGCCTAGTTCGTGCGAGAGGTCGACCACGCCGCGGCGCCAGTCGGACTTGTCGACGCGGACTGTGACCTCGCCACCCTGGGCGTAGCCCGGCGAGCGGCTCGTGCTGCCCAGACCGACGTAGCTGGCGTTCGGGCAGTACGTGAGGTTCTCCAGGACGATGAGGTGCGTACCGTTGCCGCCGGACTCGTACGCGGAGTACGAGGAGCGGCCGAACAGGGCCGCCGCCTGGGTCCACGACGCGGTCGTGTTGCCGGTCTCGCCGCAGACGTTGGCCGAGGTGAGGGTCTTCACCGCGTTCACGGTGAAGACGAAAGCCTGGCCAGTGTTCTCGCGGTACCACGCCTGGACATCGGCGATGTACT
>JAIRVA010000243.1 GCA_031254155.1 Propionibacteriaceae bacterium | reverse complement strand
TACTGCGCCGGTACGCCCGCGCTGGACGGCTATGCGCTCGTGGCCGGTACGGGCGCGACCGGTGCCCGCATCGAGGGTGGCGAGGTCGCGGCGGTCGCCGACGGGCTCGGGTGGCTCGTCGGCGATGTCGGCTCGGGGTTCTGGATCGGCCACCAGGTGGTCCGGGCGGCGTTCGCCGGCCTCGACGGGCGCGGGCCGCGAACGGCCTTGTCGGAGCGGGTTTTAGCCGACCTCGGGTTGGCCGAGGATGGCCGGCGCGACGAGTTCGGCCGGCCCTGGGTCATGGCTCCGGCGCTGCGGCAGGTGTACGCGCTGCGCCCAGTCGAGGTCTCCCGTTTCGCCCACCTGGCCTTCGCCGACGACGACCCGGTCGCGCAGGGTATCGTCGCGGCAGCGGCGAGCGGGCTGGCGGCGACCCTGGCGACCGTCGCTGACGCGAGAGTACGCGGGCCGTTGGTCCTCGCCGGGGGCGTCGTCTCCCGCCACCCCAGACTGGTCCAGACCATCGCCGCCACGTGTGCGGACACGTTGCCAGCCACGGACTATCTCACCCAGTCAGACGGTACGACCGGCGCGGCGGTCCTGGCGCTCCGCGAGGCCGGGGACACCGTCGACGCCCACGTCTTCGACGTCATCACCGCCACTCTCACCTCTCTCCGCGCTCCTGGAACGGTATAGTTCAGAGACCTGGAATGGTATAGTTCAGCGGTCTGAAATGGTATAGTAGCCACATGACCTACTCCCGGCGGCTCGTCGATAACCAACTCGACACGCTGCTCCCGCTCCTCCCGGCTATCGCCGTCGAAGGGGCGAAGGGGGTTGGGAAAACCGAGACAGCGACCGGTCGGGCCACCCAGACCTACGCCCTGGACGACCCGACGACGTTCGCGATGGTCGAGGCCACCCCCGAGTTGGTTCTCCGCGAAAGTCCGACCACGTTCATCGACGAGTGGCAACGCGTCCCGTCGACCTGGGACCTCGTCCGCCGGGCCGTCGACCGGGGCGCCCCGCCGGGCCGGTTCTTGCTCGCCGGGTCGGCCTCGCCCGCTCCCCAGGCGCGGCCGCACTCCGGGGCCGGCCGGATCGTACGACTGATGATGCGCCCGATGAGCCTGCCGGAGCGCGGTGTCGCGGTCCCCACGGTCTCACTGGCTACCCTGCTCGAGGGTGGAGCACCTGACGTTGGCGGTCGCACCACCGTGACCCTCGACACCTACACGGCTGAGATCCTGTCTTCGGGCTTCCCCGGCATCCGGTTCGCCCTCCCCAACGCCCGGCCGTTTCTCCTGGACAGCTACCTCGACCGCCTCGTCGACCACGACATTCCGGAGGCCGGCCATCAGGTCCGGCGACCGGGCGCCCTCACCCAGTGGCTCACCGCGATGGGCGCCGCGACCGCCACCACCGCCTCGTACGCCTCCCTGCTGACCGCCGCCACGCCGGGCGACGATCCCAAGCCGAGCAAGGTGACGGCCATGGCCTACCGCGACCTGCTCGCGAGCATCTGGGTGCTCGAGCCGTTGCCCGCGTGGAGCCCGCACCTGGGTGGCCTCAAGTACCTGGGGCAGTCACCGAAGCACCACCTGGTCGACCCCGCCCTAGCCGCGCGCCTCGTGGGTGCCACTGCCCAATCACTCGTCCGCGGTGACGGGCCGCGGCGAGGTGGCGAGGATGTCTTTCTCGGGGCCCTGTTTGAGTCCCTGGCTGTCCAAACCCTCCGCTGTCTTGCCCAAACGGCTGGTGCCAAGGTCTCTCACCTGCGCACTCAGGGCGGTGACCACGAGGTCGACATCATCGTCCAGCGGCCCGACCTGAAGATCCTGGCGTTCGAAGTCAAGCTGGGATCGACCGTCCGGCCGTCCGACGTCACGCAACTCACCTGGTTGCGGGACCAGCTCCCGGATCTCGTCGTGGACACCGTTCTTCTCAACACCGGCCCCGAAGCCTACCGCCGCCGGGACGGCGTCGCCGTCGTACCGCTCGCCCTACTCGGGGTGTGACCACCGGCCCGCGATGCCGAAGGTCGCCCACGCCCCAGCGGAACCGACGAGCATGACAATGACCATGGGGTAAGCGGTCGTCGTACCCCCGAGGCTCGCGACCGGGGCCACGGCCGAGTTGACGAGCGAACTGATGAAGCCTGACACGGCGGCGGCCGTACCGGCGAAGGCGCGGGCGTGCGAGAGGGACAAGGCGTTCGAGTTGCCGAAGACGAACGCCTGACCACCGAGCAGGAGGGTGAAACCGGCACAGGTCGGTACGAGCGGGGTACCGAGCAGGAAGACACTGATCGCGAGCACGAGCACACCCGTCGCGCTCACCGACAAGCCCCAACGAATGAGGGTCCGGGGCCGGTAGCGGCCCACGAGCGACGAGTTGACGAAGGACAGCACCATGTTGACCAGGGCGTTGCCGGCGAAGACCAGGGAGAACGCGAGCGGGGTCAGGCCAGCGATGCCCTGGAGCACGTACGAGGAGTCGGTGATGTAGGCGAACAGGGCCGCCCCCGACCAACAGTTGAGGACGAGGTACCCGACGAACGGCCGGATCTTGAGCACGCTCCCCGCGCCGCCGAGCATGCTCGCGAGCCCACCGGTGTGGCGGTGCGCCGGCGGCAGCGACTCCCGTACCACCGCCCAAGCGGACGCCGTCATCGCCAGTCCCAGCCCGACCAAGCACCAGAAGACGACCCGCCAGGGCGCGACCGAGGCGATCACCCCGCCGAGCACCGGGGCGATCATCGGCGCGAACCCGCCGATGGCCCCGAGCAGGGTCAGGACCTTCGCCAGTTGGTCGCCCCGCGCCCGGTCGACCGCGACCGCCCGTGCGATCACCGCCGCCGCACCACCGCCCAGGCCCTGGAAGAAACGGGCAGCGACGAGCCAGCCAAGCGAGGGCGCGAGGACACAGCCGACCGCGCCCAGCGTACACACGAGCCCGCCGACCAGCAGGGGCCGGCGGCGCCCGGTCTGGTCGGAGATCGCCCCGCCGACCACCTGGCCCAGTCCCATCCCGATGAAAAACGAGGTCAGGGTCAGGCCAACGAGCGACGCCGACACCCCCAACCCCTCGGCGACTTGGGGAAACGACGGGCTGTACATGTCGGTGGCGAACGGCCCCACCGCCGACTGCAGCGCCAGCGTCACCAGCAGCCCGGTTGTCACCGTCCTCGCGTCCGCCACGAACCATCCTTCCTTCTGACCGCCTCTACTTTAGCGGTCCCAGTCCGGCGGCCAGGATCCGGAATCCCCACACACCCGTACGTCTTTCGGTGCCGTACCCTCGCGAGTGCGAAACGGTGTCGGCCAAATCGGCCTTTTCGGCGACATGACTTCGCACCCTTGCGGGTCGCCACGCCACGCCGGCAGCAGTGTGAGACGGAGTCAGTGCAACCATGGATAACCCAGGGCGGCTGGCAGGTGAGGGCACTCCACTCAGTCGCTCAATCGCACCTCCATGATGTTTCGTATACAATTGCCTTGTGGACACGTTCTTCGATGGTGAACAGTATCGACCCTACGTGGTCGTACTCGCTCCCCTGGCGAAGCACGACGTCACCAAGGTTGACGTGGCCGCAGTCATGGCAAGCCTCGTCGTGTGCTGTCAGGTAGCCGAAGCACCAAAACTGCTACTGATCGGCTTCGACGGTTCAGGAAGGCTGCTAGAGCTAATCGGTGGGGTTAATGACGATGGCGTACTTGTGATATGGCACGGGATGCGCTGCCGACGGAGTTATCTACGGCTACTTCCACCCCGAAGCACAGAATGAAGGACGAGATGAATGATTATGGAACCTTCCAGGGACGCCCCCTAGACGACGACTACTTGGCCGAGCTAACCGCCGAAGCAGAGGCCGGTTACGAGGTGGACGAGATCGTGCGACGACGGGGTGGGCGCCCGCCGCTAGGTGATGGCCCCAGCCTAGTCGTGCCCGTCCGGCTCAACCCCGCCCAAAGTGCCGCTCTCACCGCACGGATCGCCGCCAGTGGGAAAACCCGTTCCGAGATCGTCCGGGACGCCTTGGACGCCTACCTGATCGCCGCGTAATGCCCGCACCGCACCCCTGCCGCCGCCCGTGACATCGCACCCGTACGCGTTTCGGCCGCGTACCCCCCACGGGTGCGAAACGGTGTCGGCAAAACCGGCCCGGCGGACGACATGGTTTCGCACCTTTGCCAGCTGCCCCGCATACCCGCCCGCCAGTGCGAAACCGTGTCAGAGCTACCAGTGTTGGCCCCGGGGCTGGCGGAGGATGAGGGCGTTTTCGACCGACCGAGTGAGCTCGGCCGGTTCTCGTAACCGCGTGGCTGTGGCGACGAAGATGAGCCAACCCTCATCCTGGAGATGACGGCGGCGATCAGCGTCCTGGTCCATCTGGTCCCGAACCGTGTGACCCAGCCCGTCAAACTCGACCGCGACCTTCGCCGCCCGGTACCCCAGGTCGACGTGGTACGTCCGTCCCCGGCGCGGGCACCACACCTCCGGGTTGACCGCGGGTTCCGGCAGTCCCGCGTGCCAGAGCGTGAGCCGGGTCCGCGTTTCGTACAGCGAGTCCGTCCCCGGCCGGACCAGTCGCATGGCCCGGCGAGCCCGGCCGATCCCCGGAACACCGGCCAGTTCGTCCAACCGCTCCCACATCTGCTCAGGGGTGAGCAATGGGCCCAGTCGGCGGACGAACCCGTCGCCCACCTCCACCAGCGCATCGTCACTAGCCGCCCCGAGTTGCACCCAGTGGTCGACCGGGTGCAACACCGGTAGCCCCTCCGGCCGGCGCCAGACCGTCAGTTCCCGCTTGGCGACGTGGGCGGCGACATCCTGGCGGCGCGGACGCTCGCCACGGGTGAGCACAAGGAGGTGGACAGTCCGCCAGTCTTCCAGCCCGTGCGGCAACGCGACATTGAGCGCTTGCAGAGCGGTCGGGCCGTACAGGACCGGGTGCTTGTCGGCGTACAGGGCCATCACGGCCCGTACCTTCGTCAGCCAGTCCGCCCGGCGCGCCGCCCACTGGTCACCTCCCGCGACAACGGGTTGTGCGTACGCGCCCGTCATCACGCGGGTGAACCCCAGGCGCTGATGGTTGCGGCAGGTGACCCGGCCGGCGCGCGCCAATTCAATGGTGAATGTACTCATATCACAAGCCTGCCGCACCCACCACCAGTTCCGGAGGGTTATCCACAGGCAGACAACATTCGGACAACACCGCGCCCTGACACAACTTCACACTCGTACGCCTTTCCAGCGCCGTACCCTCACGCGGGCGAAACAATGTCGGCCCAACTGGCTCTCCCAGCGACATACTTTCGCACCCTGGCCCACCACCACCCGGTTGGAGCGGTGGTGCGAACCTGTGCGCGCGCGCCGTACGTTAGCCTTGCCCTATGGCGATCCTCATTGAACTGGACGACCCGGCTGACCCGCGGTTTGACGACTTTCTCCGGCTCCGCGACTCCACCCTGCGCCAGCGCAAGGAAGCGGCCGGCGGATTGTTCATCGCGGAGGGGGAGAAGATCATCCGGCGCGCCGCGCAGGCGGGGTACGAACCCCGCTCGTTCCTGCTCGCGCCCCGCTGGCTCGCCGGACTCCAGGACGTGCTCGACGCCACCACGGTGCCGTGCTACGTCGCCCCGGAGTCCCTGGTCGAGCAGGTGACCGGTTTCCACGTCCACCGTGGCGCCCTCGCCGCGTACGCCCGGCGTGATCGCTGGACCCCGGCTGACCTCCTCCGGGGCGCCCGCCGCCTCGTCGTCGCGGAGGACATCGTCGACCACGCCAACGTCGGTACCATCGCCCGCTCGGTCGCCGGCCTCGGCTGGGACGGCCTGCTCCTCTCCCCCCGCTCGGCCGATCCGCTCTACCGGCGCGCCATCAAGGCGTCCATGGGTGCCGTCTTCACCCTCCCCTGGGCCCGCCTGACTGGCGACCTGACACGCCTGAAGGCAGCCGGGTTGACGATTGTGGCGCTCGCCCTCAGCGAGCATGCTCCGACCCTCGACGACCTCGCCCGCGACCTTGCGGTCAGTCCGCGCCCAGTCGCGCTGCTGGTGGGTACGGAGGGTACGGGGCTGAGCGACGACTGGCTCCGCCAGGCCGACATCATCGCCACCATCCCCATGTCCCGTGGTACCGACTCCCTCAACGTC
>JAIRVA010000233.1 GCA_031254155.1 Propionibacteriaceae bacterium | reverse complement strand
GAGCTCCACCTGGAGGTGCTGGTCGAGCGGATGAAGCGCGAGTTCCGGGTGGAGGCCAACATTGGCCGCCCGCAGGTCGCCTACCGCGAGACCGTCCGCCGGAAGGTGGAGAAGGTCGAGTACACCCACAAGAAGCAGACCGGCGGGTCGGGCCAGTTCGCCCGCGTCATTATCGGCCTGGAACCCCGGGCGCCGGGGGAGGGGTACGAGTTCGTCAACGCCGTCACCGGCGGGCGCATCCCCCGGGAGTTCATCCCGGCCGTCGACCAGGGCGTCCAGGACGCCATGCAGTTCGGCGTCCTGGCGGGGTACCCGGTGGAAGACGTCAAGGTGACGCTGATCGATGGTGCCTACCACGAGGTCGACTCTTCGGAGCTGGCGTTCAAGATCGCCGGCAGCATGGCCTTCAAGGAGGCCGCGCGCCGGGCCGATCCCGCGCTGCTGGAGCCGATGATGGCCGTCGAGGTCACCACGCCGGAAGAGTACATGGGGACGGTGATCGGCGACATCAACTCCCGCCGCGGCCACATCCAGTCGATGGACGAGTTGCACGGCAACCGGATCGTCCGGGCCCTCGTACCGCTGTCGGAAATGTTCGGGTACGTCGGCGACCTGCGGTCGAAGACCTCCGGGCAGGCGTCGTACTCGATGCAGTTCGACTCGTACGCCGAATGCCCGAAGTCCGTGGCCGAGGAGATCGTCGCCAAGACTCGCGGTGGGCAGTGAACGTCTGCACCACCCCGCCCAGCCAACCCACACGACTTCATTTGACTAGTGGCCGCAAGTGGGAAAGACTAGAGGGGTATGCTTTCGATCGGAAAGTACCTCTCAACAAGCACGTGGGAACCCTCACGTGTGCAACCAAAGTAGCCCCGCATCCGCGTGGCAATATCCCAAGAAGGAGCCCAAGTGGCAAAGGCCAAGTTCGAGCGGACTAAGCCGCACTGCAATATCGGCACCATCGGGCACATCGACCACGGCAAGACCACGCTCACCGCGGCGATTACCAAGGTGCTTCACGACAAATATCCCGAGCTGAACGCTGTGTCCGCGTTCGACCAGATCGACAAGGCGCCGGAAGAGCGTCAGCGCGGTATCACGATCTCGATCGCTCACGTTGAGTACCAGACCGAGAAGCGTCACTACGCGCACGTTGACTGCCCCGGCCACGCCGACTACGTCAAGAACATGATCACCGGTGCGGCGCAGATGGACGGCGCGATCCTCGTGGTCGCGGCGACGGATGGCCCGATGCCGCAGACGCGCGAGCACGTGCTCCTGGCCCGCCAGGTTGGCGTGCCGGCCATGGTTGTGGCGCTGAACAAGTGCGACATGGTCGACGACGAGGAGATCCTCGAACTGGTCGAGTTGGAGGTCCGCGAGCTGCTCACGCAGCAGGAGTTCGACGGTGACAACTGCCCGATCATCCGCACGGCGGCCTTCCCGGCCATGAACGGCGACCCGAAGTGGTCCGAGACCGTTCTCGAGCTGATGGACGCGGTCGACGAGTACATCCCGCAACCGTTGCGTGACACGGAGAAGCCCTTCCTCATGCCGATTGAGGACGTCTTCACGATCACCGGGCGTGGTACGGTCGTCACCGGCCGTATCGAGCGTGGCATCATCAAGACCGGCGAGCAGGTCGACATCATCGGTATCCGTCCCCAGAAGCAGACCACGACCATCACTGGTGTGGAGATGTTCCGCAAGATCCTCGACGAGGGTCGCGCGGGCGAGAACGTCGGCCTGCTGCTGCGTGGTACGAAGAAGGACGACGTCGAGCGCGGCATGGTCGTGTGCAAGCCCGGTTCCGTGACCCCGCACACCGAGTTCGAGGGTAACGTCTACATCCTGACCAAGGAGGAGGGTGGCCGTCACAAGCCGTTCTTCAGCCACTACTCGCCGCAGTTCTACTTCCGTACCACCGACGTGACTGGCATGGTCCAGTTGCCGGCGGGTACGGAGATGGTCATGCCCGGCGACACCACCGACATGTCGGTCGAGCTGAACAAGCCGATCGCCATGGAGGAAGGCCTCAAGTTCGCCATCCGCGAGGGTGGCCGGACCGTCGGCGCCGGTCGTGTGACCAAGATCAACAAGTAGCTCACAAGCTCAGAGCGTTGGGCCCCGTACCACAAGGTACGGGGCCCAACGCGTCACCATCGGGCGTGATCTGGCGGCATGATGCCGCGGGATTGTGCCCCATCGGCCGGTTCGAGCGGGTCAGGGGCATAGGGCGCTGAGGGGTACGACCAGGGTACCGTCCGCGCGGCGGTAGCCCGGACCCGTACCGACGATGACGAGTCGGGCCAGGCACGGGCCGACGGTCTGGACGTCGACGGCGTCGACGAAGCGGGAGAGCGTGCCCGCCGCGGCGTCGGCCTGCCCGAGGCCGAGTTTGACTTCGCAAGCGATCCAGCCGTGGGGGTACTCAATCACCACGTCGACCTCCCGCCCGGCCGAGTCGCGAGCCCGTACCACCCGGCCGCGATCGGCCGCGGCGTAGACCCGCAGATCCCGGACGGCAAGCGACTCGAACAGCATTCCCAGCGTCTTCGGTTCGGCGACGAGTTGGTCGGGGGTGGCCCGGAGCGCCGCGACCGCTAGCGAAGGGTCGACGAAGTGCCAGGCCGGCGCCTGGCGCAGACGGGCGGAGCCGCGGAGAGCGGTCTGCCAAGCCGGCAGCGGTTCGATCACCATCAGCCGCTCGAGCGCGTCGAGGTACCGCCCGGTTGTGTCCCGGCTGAGCGGCCCGCGGGAACCTCCGGCGTCTCGGCTGAGGGTTGCGACACCGGCCTCGCCCGACACGTTACGGGCTAGCGACCCGATGAGTCGCGTGACTCGCACCGGGTCGCGACGGACCCCGGCCACGTCGCTGACATCGGCCTGCTGGACTAGTTCGAGGTAGTCGGTGACGTAGTCGGCGGCATCGACGAGTGCGGCGTCAAGGGTGGCGGGCCAGCCGCCGCGGGTGATGAGTCCGGCCCACGCCTGCAGTGTGTACGGGCCGGGTTCGGCGGCACAGGCGCTGTCGCCGTACGCGAGCGCGTGCAGACTGACTTCGCCCGTACTTTGCCCGGCCTCCCAGAGTGACAAGGGGCGCATCCTAAGAACGGTGAACCGGCCCGCACCGGAATGCCGGGGGACCCCAGTGTCCGGGGTTGCGGAACCAGTCAACATAAATTGTCCAGGTACGCCTCGATCGTCGACCGCGCGGCGGACGAGGTCCCACAACGCGGGCTGGCGTTGCCATTCGTCAAGCAGGCGTGGGACGGTTCCTTCGAGCACGCGGCCGGGCTCGGATCGCAAGTACAGGTCGACCGCGGGGTCCACGTCGACCCGGACCACGCTCCCGGCGGCCCGGAGTGCTGTCGAGGTCTTGCCGCACCCTTTGGCACCCTCGATCAGTACAGCGCCCGCCCGTCGTAACGCTGCCGTCAACGCCGCGTCGGCCACCCGTGTCTTGTACTCCATGGGCTCACTTTACCGCTTAATAGGCAGTTTAAAGACGATCCAGTAGGCAGTCTGTTGGAGATCTAGTAGGCATTTTGTGGGATTCGCTGGACGGGTGTTGGGGGGAAAGGGTGGGTTGTGAGGCCGGGGAGGGTAGGGTGGCGGCGCCGCCGTGGCTCGCCACCCATGGGTAGGGTACTATGGGGTCATGTTGAAGACGAGCGTGTATCTGGACGAGGCGTGTAAAGCGGATCTTGAACGGGCTGCGGAGTTGACGGGCCGGGCCCAGGCCGATTTGATCCGGGACGGGATCGAGCAGGTCATCGCGCAGCACCTGCGCGTACGGCCACCGATGAAGGCGCACGCAACTGGACCGACGCTACTCGACCGGGCCGATCACTTGATGGAGAGTTTCGGACGATGAGACTGGTCGCGGACACCTCAGTCATCATCGCCGCGATCATCGAGGAAGAGCCGCGGCATCGGGAATGTCACGCGGTCTTGTCGGATGCGGTGCACGCCTACATCACGCCCCACGCCGCGACTGAGACGTACTATCTGCTGGCCGCGGCCGGCTGCCAGTCGGCGGCCGAGGACTTCCTGAGCGACATCGCGGACGGGTTTTACGAACTCGTCCAACTTGAGGCCGGCGATTACGCGGTTGCCCGGGATGTGGTCCGTCATTCTGGCGGCGTGTGGCGTGGTCGCAGACCCAAGCCAGGGGCCCTGGATCTGGCTGACGCCATGAACGTCGTCGCTGCCGCACGGGTGGAGACCACCATCATCGCGACTTTGGACCAGGACTACCGGGCCATCGCACCCCTCAACGGGCCGTCGTACTTCACCCTCGTACCGGACGATCTGTGAACGGGCCAACCGCCGCCACCGGACCCGGGCTGGCGGTCTGCGGAGCGCGCGCCGGAAAATACGTGAATAGCGGTAGAATCAACTGAATTTTCACGTAAAGTGGGGGTGGAGGTGGTTCATGATCAACCAGGTGACGAAGGACCGGCTGCTGGGGCTGCAGAAACGGTACGAGCGGCTGGCGACGGGCAATGCGGACGCGCTGCGGGAGATCGCGCTGGCCGAACTGCCGGAAAGCGTGCACCAGTCGAACGCGATTGAAGGCTCTACCCTCAGTCTGGAGGACACGGAGCGGGTCGTCCAGGGGCTCACTCCCGACGGTGGGCGCCTTGTCCGGGAGGTTTACGAGGCCGCGAACCTGGCGGCGGTGACGGTGGACCTGCTCAGTTCGACGGCGCCCTTGTCGGAGGGGCTGATCCTGCGGTGGCACGGCCGCCTGATGACGGGGATCCGGGATGACATCGCGGGGCGTTTTCGGCGGGGTCACGAGTGGGTCCGGGTGGGCAGTCATGTGGGGGCCAACCCGGACTTCGTACCCGGCCTGGTCAGGCAGGCGCTGCAGCGGTACGTCGACGATGACCGGACCTTCTTTGTCGACAAGATCGCCTGGTTTCATTGCGAGTTTGAGACCATCCACCCGTTTGGCGACGGCAACGGCCGGATTGGCCGCGTCATCATTAACCAGCAGTTGTTAGCGCTCGGCCTGCCGCCGGTCATTGTCCGGGCCCGGAACCGCCAGGCGGACTACTACCCCCGGCTTGATCGCTACGTGAAGACGGACGACTACGGCGGGATGTCGGCGCTGCTCGCGCTCCTGCTTCAGGAGTCGCTCCACAAGCGGATCGCCGTTTTGGAGGGTACCACGGTCGTACCGCTCAGCCGGTGGGCCGCCGCGGCCGGCGTACGGGCCAACGTCGCGGCCAACAAAGCCAAACGTCAGACAATTCCGGCATTCCGGGTCCGGGACCGGTGGATGATCGCGGGTGAGTGGCGGCCCGAGCCGACGGGGCGGGATTTGGCGGCATGATGCCGCAGGATCATGCCTCGTCGCGAAGGGCGGGGGCCCGCGGTACCTTGGGGGCGGCGACGTACATGATCCCGAAGACCACCACGGCGAGGAGGAGGAGTTTGAGGAAGTACGCGGGCCCCGCCGGCCCGAGGAAGTCCAGCGGGGAGGCCGTGGCACTCGGACCCTGCAGGAACATGTAGTTGACCTGCCACTTCCAGTCGACGAAGCGGACGACAAGCACAAACGGTACGCCGACCGCCAGCAGGCGCACCAGCGCCGAGCGGCGGAGGCGGTACCCCTCGACGGCGAGGAACCAGGCGTTCAGCCAGGCGATGTACCCGTGGCAAATGAAGTAATGCCAGTAGCGGATGTGGTCCGGGCCGAAGCCGCCCATGGCGGGGAACAGGACCGACGCCAGCGCGCCGACGGAGGTGAAGTAGTAGATCTCCCAGACTGCGCGGTTCCGGGTGAAGCAGAGGATGACGGTCAGGTAAAGACTGATCGCGCACAACTCCAGCGGGACCAGGTTGAAAACGAAGTCGAGGTGGTTGATGTACGTCCAGACGTGGTAGAGGATCTCCAGGATCCACGCCACGATGCCCAGTCCGACGGGGAGCCACCAGCGTACCCGCTCGCTCCGCAGGCGCGCCCGGAAGATGACCGTGACCGCGATGGCGAGGGCCAGGACGCCGAGGGTCACCCAGTGCAGCGGGCCAAACTCCGTGAGTTGGATTCTGCCCGGCTCGGCGCTGAAGAAGTCAGACATTGTCACCTCGTTTCCAAACTGCCATCTTTCTTAGCCTAAAAGGCGTGAGTACGACCGGCCAGGGCGTCTCGTCTTCTGGATCACCGGTTGTGAGGTGGCCAGGTCACAACTCCCACAGTGCGGACAGCGGCAGCCCGTACAGGCGGTCGGCGTACCGGTAGCCCTGTGGGCCCGTGTTGAGGACGATCCCGGCGAGGGAGCGGTGCCGAGTCGGAGGGAATCCACGTCGCCCCGCTACCAGCGAACTCGTCGATTCGAATAACTGAACTCGTCAGTTCGGGGCGGCGGAACCGCTGGGCCTCAGTGGGTCGCCCGGCGGGCCGGGGGCGTCGAGACGGACCACACCTCGACGCCAAAATGCTACTCTTGCGATGTCATAAAACATTGTCGTAGTTTTTGTGGTACAGTGCTCACTGATACCGGGGAGTCTCGATGTCGTTTACTGGGTTGAGTGAGTACCGTCCCAGATCTCATAAGGGGTGTTTCAAAATGAGTTTTCGGTCGTTGCGTGCGCTGCGCGCCACAGTGGCGGGTCTCTCCGCCTTATCCTTGGGCCTGATGGGGCTCTCCACCGTTGTACCGGCGGCCCAAGCGGCCGCCAACAACGTCTACTATGTCAACTCGACGGCGGCAGGGACGGCTGGCACCTGTACGGCGGGTAACGACACTGCGACCGGGACGTGTACCCTGGGGGCGGCGATCGTCAAGGCCAATTCTGACGATGGTACGGCCACCGTCAAGGCGGCGACCGGCTTCACGGGGACGATCACCCCGAGTGGCCCTATGATCACGGGCACGCTGGCGAATTTCGTGGGCTACCCCACTTACGTCAGCAACGCGTATTACTCGATCACCAGCGGTATGACCCTGAACCTTGCCGGCATCGGGCTGATGAGCGCTACCACGTCCGATGACTACCCGGCGGGTTTCTACATCAACGCCACGAACGTCACCATCACTAACGGCAACGACGCGGCACACCCTGTCACCGCTGGCGGTACGGCCTTCCTGATCGGGCCGAAGGCGAACACAGTGACGCTGCAGGACTTCACCAATGAGCAGCGGGCCAATTACGCGCTGCAGCGCTTCGTCGGCGTCGTCGGCGGTGCCCAGAATGTCGTGATCCAGAACAACACGATCAACGGCGACGCCGTGTACTCAACCTCTGGCGCCGCGGTGTACATCGCCAGCCAGGGTGCCCAGCCAACCACCAACAGCCTCATCATTAAGAACAACGTGTTCGGAATGCCCACGGCGGGTTACCAGTGTGCGGATGGGACCGGGTGTGGTCAGGACATGATCCTGGCGGACCCGTCGGCGAACGTGACGGTGGCCGATCTCCAGATCACCGGTAACACGTTCCAGAACCTCCCGGCCTCGCTCTGGTATGGCACAGCGATCAACCTCATCCCGAACAGCGGCGATCCTTATGATGCCAACGCCTTTACCGCTTTGAGCCTCGCCATCACCGGCAACACGTTCACTAACATCGCCGTTTCGCCGGCTGACCGCTTTACCGCGATCATGTTGCCGAGCGGCCATGTCTTCCCGGGAGGGGCGACGGTATCGAACAACAAGTTCGACAACTCGATGCGGACGGCCTCTGGTGGGGTGATTTACTACGGTGCCTCCACAGATATCGGCGCAAACGCCACCAAGGCTTCCAACCTGGCGATTGAGAACAACGTCATCGACGGTTATGGTACAGCCGGGGGTGGTGGTGCGATCCAGTTTTACATCGCTGGCCTGGTGACGGTGAGGAACAATAAGTTTGGTCCATCGGCTGGCACCGCCGGGAGTCTTGGTACTGGCCAGGAAAACAACGCCGTTTATACTGGTATCGACGCCATGGTGCGCAACTACGTCACGACCAACGGTGGCGTCAATCCGTGGTACCCCGAGGCGAAGGCGACGGATACCGCCACCCAGCCCACGACCACGGCCAGTTTGGTGAACGGGACGTGCCAGGCGACGTTCTACGTCGTCCCGCCGACGACGGGCCCCAAGACCCCGGTCGACATCGACCTCTACCACACCGCCACCACCAAGGCGGAAGATTTCGTCCAGACGTACACTGGCCAGACGGCGGCCTTCCCGGTGACGGTCACCGTACCGGCCTCGTCCATCGCCACTGATGGCACCGTGGCCGGTGGCTACCGCGTCCAGACGCAGTCGGACTCCGGTTACGCCCAGACCCTGTCGACGCAGTACTCCCGCCTGATCACCATCACCGGCAACTGCGCCAACCCGGGCCTCCTCTCCATCACCCCGGCGACGCAGACGACCGCGGTCAAGATGAACCCCGCCACGGGCGAGAACGTCCAGACCTTCGAGGTCAAGCGCGCCACGGGCAGCCAGGGTACGCTGAGCGTCAATGTCGCCCTGACCTCCGGCTCGACGAACACCGCCAATGGCCAGGCCCAGGCGGGGAACAACTTTGATCTGGCGGGCGTGACGGTGAACGATAAGGCGGTCACGGCCGGTGCCCCGATCACCTGTACCTGGGTGGCCGGCAACTCCGATGTGTGCACCGTCACCGTACCGCTGCTCGCCAACAACGACGGGGCAACCCTCGACTACACCGCCACTCTGCAGGGCGCGAAGAGCAGCCTCAGCACGAGCCTGACCGATGCGACCCTGATTGACCAGACGGCGGCGTCCGCTATCGGTACGCTGGTTGATCCGCCGGAGGGCGACTTCGCGATCACGGCGACGAACACCCGGGTCGACGCGGGCAACCCGCTGACGTACGAGGTGACCAGGACGAACGGCAGCGCCGGCGCGGCCAACCTGACGGTCACCCTGCACGTTGACGGCGACACGGCGGTGGCGAAGACCAACTACACCGACGCTGGCCCGTACGCCTGCGCGTGGGCTGACGGCGACGACACGACCGTCTGCACGATCACCGTGGCGACCCTCAAGGTGGCGGACGGGCTGACGCCCACCCTGACCGCGACGCTCGCGGGCAACGCCAACATCGTGACGCCGACGGCGACGGGCGAGATCATCGACCCCGGCCAGGCGCTGGTCAAGATCCAGGGCCCGGCGGCGCTGGTCCCGGCGGGCAACCCGGTGGTGTACACACTGCTCCCGGTTGACGAGACCGGTGCCCCGCAGGCGCCGAACGGCGACATCGTCGCGACCGTGACCGTCGGCGCCACGGGCGACACCGCGGTGGCGGACACGAACTACAAGACCACGACGGCGACCTGCACCCTGAAGAGCGGCAGCACGGCGGGTTGTACGGTGACCGTTCCCTCGCTTGTCCCGCCGACGGGCGACGGCAAGGCGGTGACGCTGACCGCGACGGTCACGTCCGCCTCCAACTTCTCGGCTCCGGCCGCCGCCCCGGCGAATGCCGCCCAGGCGACGATCCAGGATCCGTCGGCCGGCCAGTTCGCCATCACCGGGCCGTCGGCTCTGGTCGGCGCGGGCCAGCCCGCGGTGTTCACCGTCAACCGCCTGGCCGGCCTCACCGGCAGCGGGCTCGTCGGTGATGTCTCCGTGACGGTCACGTTGAGCGACGGTACGGCGAAGGGCGGTGTGAACTACGACAACACGACGACCACGTTCACCTGCGCGTGGACGACCGGCCAGACGACGCCGTGCCAGATTTCCGTACCCACCAAGTTCACCGGCGACGGCGGGCAGTACACGTTCACGGCGACGCTGAGCGATCCGACGGGTGGCGACGCGTTGATCGTCCCCGCTCAGGGTACGGCGACGGCGACGATTGCCGACCAGGACAGCGGGTACTTCCAGATCACGCCACTCGCCCAGACCGTGGGCGCCGGTGACGGCATCACGTTCACGATCGCGCGGGTCGGCGGCAAGGCCGGCGACGTGGCGGTCGACTTCGCCACGGTGGACGGTACGGCCCTCGCGGGCACGAACTACGACGGGACGAAGCAGACCTTCACGTGGAAGGACGGCGACACGACCACGTACACCGTGACCGTCGGGACGTCCGTGGTGACCGACGGCCGCTCCGTAACTCTCCAGGGCCTGTTGTCCAACCCGGTCGGTAACGGTACGTACCTCTCGCCGAAGGACGACCACGGTGACGTGACCATCGTCGACCCCGCGGCCAGTACGTTCAGCATCACCACCCCGACGGCGCCGGTCACGGCGGGACAGAAGGCGCGGTTCACCATCTACCGCGAGAACGGCACCGTTGGCGCGGTCAGCGTGGCGTACTCCATCACCGGCGGTACCGGGGTGGCCAACGTCAACTACACCCCCGTCAAGGGCACCTGCAGCTGGGGCGACGGCGAGACCGCTCCGTGCGTCGTCGATGTGACGACCCTTGTCGTGCCGGATGGCGCGCAACCGACCGTCACGATGACGCTGGCTAGCCCGGTGAGCACCGGGAACACCGCGACTATCACGACGGCTGAGGCCACGGCGACCATCGCCAACCCGCCGGCGGCGCAGTTCCAGATCGCTGGCCCGACGGCGGATGTCGCCGCCGGCAGCGACGCGGTCTTCACCGTCAGCCGGGTGACCGGCTCCGACGGTCCGGCCAGCGTCCGCGTCACCACCGCTGACAAGGCGGCGCTCGCGGGGACGAACTACGTGGCCAAGACCTACGTTTGCGCGTGGGCAGACGGCGACATGACGACCCCCTGCCTCGTACCGGTGACGACCATCGCACAGCCCGACGGGAAGTTGGTGGACTTCACCGCGACGCTCAGCGCGCCGAGCGGCGCCGGTTCGATCGTGGCGGGCAAGGGTACGGCGACGGCCTCGATCCAGGACCCGAACGCGGGAACGCTCGCCATCACCGGCCCGACGGCGTCGGTGATCTCCGGCGGTCAGGCGGTCTTCACGGTCAGCCGGACCGGCGGCAGCGCCGGCGAGGTCACGGTCAAGGTTGCCACGTCGAACGACCCGACCGAATCGGCCAAAGCCGGGACGAACTACGAGACGAACGCGCAGACCCTGACCTGGGCGGACGGTGACACGGCAGACAAGCAGTTCCTCGTCACGACCAAGTCCGCGGGCAGCGGCCAGACCCTCAGCTTCACGGCGCAACTAACCGAGCAGACGGGCGGCAACGTGACGATCACGACCGCGTCGGCCCCGGCGACCATCGTCGACCGGCCGGCGGGCTACTTCACCGTCACGACGAGCGGCCCGGTCGCGGCCGGGAACGATCTCACCTTCACGGTGAACCGCGTCGGTGGGTCGGTGGGGGCGGTGTCGGTCGACTTCACGGCCGCGACCGCCGTCGGCGATTCCGCGGTGAGCGGGACGAACTACACCCCGGCGTCGAAGACCTGCCAGTGGGACGACGGCGACCAGACCCCGTGCGTGATCACGGTGAAGACGAACCTCGTCAATGACGGGAAGCTGCTCAGTCTGACCGGCACCATTTCGAACCCGGTGGGCGCGGGGACCTCGATCACGATCCCGTCGGCGGTCAGCCAGATCCAAGACCCGGCGGCGGGTGTGTTCTCGGTGGTCGGACCCACGGCGGCGGTCGCGGCGGGCCAGCCGGCCGTGTTCACGGTGACGCGGGAGGGCGGTTCGGCCGGCGAGGTGACCGTGGCGTGGACCACGGCGCCCGGTGATGCCCTGGCGGGTACCAACTACAAGTCGAACTCCTCGACGTGTGTGTTCCCGGCTGGTGTGATGAGCTGCTCCATCTCGGTTGACACGGTGGCGGTGGCCGACGGCAAGGCGCCGGTGTTCTCGGTCAAGCTGACCGGCGCGACCGGTGGCAACCCCACGATCAAGGTGGCGGAGGCCACGGCGACCATCCAGGACCCGGACCAGACGCAGTTCCAGATCACCGGGCCGGAAGCGCCCGTGGCGGCGGGCGATCCGGCGGAGTTCACGGTCAGCCGGGTGAACGGTTCGACCGGGGATGTCTCGGTGGTCGTCACCACACAGGACGGGTCGGCCAAGGCCGGATCGCACTACCAGTGGACGACCCAGACCTGCTCCTGGGCTGATGGCAACACGCCGCCCTGTACGGTCAGCGTACCCACGCTGGTGCGCTCGGACGGGACGACCGTGGACTTCACGGCGGTCTTGTCCAAGCCGACCGCGCCGGCGGTGATCGTGACCGGTCAGGGTACGGCGACCGCGACCATCCAGAACCCGTCGGCGGGCCAGTTCGCCATCACCGGGCCGTCGAGCCTGGTCGGGGCGGGCCTGGACGCCGTCTTCACGGTCGACCGGCTGCCGGGTCTGCAGGGAACCGGTTTGTCGGGTGCCGCTTCGGTGCCGGTGACCCTGACCAACGGTACGGCCACGGGTGGCAAGAACTACGACAACGCCCAGACGACCTTCACCTGCTCGTGGACGGATGGCGACGCCACCCCGTGCCAGATTTCCGTACCCACCATGTTCACCGGCACGAGTGGGCAATACACCTTCACGGCCACGCTCGGCGCCCCCGCGGGCGGCGACGCGCTGGTGGTGGCGGGCCAGGCGAGTGCGACGGCCACGATCATGGACAAGAACAGTGGGTACTTCCAGATCACGCCGTCGGCTCAGACGGTGGCCGCGGGCGCGACCATCACGTTCACGGTGGCCAGGGTTGGCGGCAAGGCCGGCGCGGTGTCGGTTGACGTCGCCACGGTCGACGGTACGGCCGTCGCGGGGCCGAATTACACCACGCGCTCCGCGACCTTCACCTGGCCAGATGGCGATGACACGACGACCCACGACGTGACGGTCCCGACGACCATCGTGACCGACGGGAAGTCGCTGACCCTCCAGGGCCTGTTGTCCAATCCGGTCGGCAAGGGGACGTACCTCTCGCCGAACGACAACCACGGCGACGTGACCATCACCGATCCCGCGGCGAGCACGTTCAGCGTGACGGCGCCCGCCCAGGTCGCGGCCGGCCAGTCGGCGACGTTCACCATCACCCGCGACGGCGGCAGCGTCGGCGCGGTGGGTGTGGCGTACTCGATCAGCGGTACCGCCATCGCGGGGACGAACTACACCCCCGTGGCCAGTGGCACCTGCAACTGGGCGGATACCAAGACGGCGCCGTGCGTCGTGACCGTACCGACGCTCGTCGTGGCGGACGGCGCCAAGCCGACGCTCACACTGACGCTGGCGGGTCCGGTGAGTGCCGGCGACACGGCGACGATCACGGCGGCGACGGCGGCGACAACCATTGTCAATCCGGCGGCGGCGCAGTTCGAGATCGCGGGCCCGACGGCGGACGTGGCTGCCGGCAGCCAGGCCACCTTCACGGTGAGCCGGGTCACCGGTTCCGCCGGTCCGGCGAGTGTGACCGTGACGACGACGGAGGGCACATCGGGCCGCGCGGGCACGAACTACGTGAGCAAGGTCTACACCTGTGACTGGAAAGACAATGACATGACGCCGTGCTCGGTGCCGGTGACCACCGTGGTCCAGCCCGACGGGGCCCGAGTGGACTTCGCCGCGACGCTCAGCAACCCGAGCGGGGCCAGCACGATTGTGGCTGGCAAGGGTACGGCGACGGCCTGGATCCAGGATCCGAGTGCCGGCACGCTGATGATCGCGGGTCCGTCCGCGGTCGTGACTTCGGGCGACGACGCGGTCTTCACCGTGACGCGCAGCGGCGGGAGCGCCGGTCAGGTGACGGTGACGGTCGCGACGGTCGATGGCTCGGCGAAGGCCGGGACGAACTACACGGGGCTCACGCAGCAGCTCACCTGGGCGAACGGCGACACGGCGGCCAAGCAGGTCAGCGTCAAAACGCTGTTCTCCGGCGCGGGTGGTCAGGCGGACTTCACCGCGCAGCTCGACAAGGCGACGGGCGGCAACGTCACGATCACTACGGCCTCGGCCCCGGCGACGATCCAGAACCGGGTCGCGGGCTACTTCACGATCACGGGTCCGAGCGGGCCGGTGGCGGCCGGCGAGAACCTGACGTTCAACGTTAACCGGGTTGGCGGTTCGGCCGGCGCGGTGTCGGTTGATGTCGCGACGGTTGACGGTACGGCGAAGGCCGGGACGAACTACGACTCGGTCGCCCAGACCTGCCAGTGGGCGGACACGGTGACCACGGCCTGTGCGATCACCGTCCCGACCAAGGTCGTCGGCGACGGTGCGCTCCTGGCTCTGACTGCGGCGCTCTCGAACCCGGTCGGGTCGGGGACGTCGGTCACGGTGGCGAGCGTCCAGGGCCAGATCCAGGATCCGTCGGCGGGCATCTTCTCGGTCACCGGGCCGACGGCGCCGGTGACGGCGGGTCAGCCGGCCACGTTTGTCATCACCCGCGAGGGTGGGTTCGCCGGGACCGTCAAGGTCGCGTGGGCGACAGCGAATGGTACGGCGAAGGCCGGGGCAAACTACGCGTCGGACGCGGGGGTCTGCACCTTCCTGCCCGGTCAGAAGACGTGCACGGTCACGGTCGACACCCTGGTGGTGCCCGACGGCACCCAGCCGGTCTTCAGCGTCACCCTCGGCAGTGCCGTCGGTGGCAACGCGACGATCGCGGTGGCGGAGGCCCCGGCGACGATCACGGATCCGGCCGGGACGCAGTTCGCGATCACTGGTCCGAGCACGCCGGTCACGGCGGGCAGCCCGGCGGTCTTCACGGTCAACCGGGCCGTCGGGACGGTCGGGGTCACCCAGGTGACGGTCACGACGACGGGTGGTACGGCGGTCGCCGGGACCAACTACACGACGACCACGGTCACCTGTCAGTGGGGTGACGGCGTGACCACGCCGTGTACGGTCTCCGTACCGACGACTGCCCAGCCGGACGGTACGACGGTGGGCTTCACCGCGGTGTTGTCCGCCCCGGGCGCACCCGCGGCTATCGCGGCTGACCAGGGTACGGCGAGCGCGACCATCGTCAATCCGTCGGCGGGCCAGTTCGCCATCACCGGGCCGACGAGCCCGGTGGCGGCGGGGACCGCGGCGACCTTCGCGGTCACGCGGAGCGGTGGGACGGCGGGTACGGTGAGCATCGACTGGGTGGCCCAGGACGGCACCGCGCTGGCGGGGACAAACTACACCGCCTCGGCGGGTACCTGTGTGTTCCCGGCGGGTGAACTGACGTGCCCAATCACGGTACCGACTCTGGTCGTTGCCGACGGTGCCACGCCGGGCTTCACCGTCCAACTGACGAAGATCACGGGCGGCAACGCGACCATCACGGGCGCGCAGGCCGCGGCGACCATTCAGGATCCGGCCCAGACGGTGTTCCAGATCACCGGTCCGACGGCAACGATCGCGGCCGGTGCTCCGGCGGCCTTCACCGTGAACCGCACGAACGGTACGACGGGTGCGGCCTCGGTCGTGGTCACCACGGTCGACGGGTCGGCCCGCGCCGGGACCAACTACGTGTGGGCCACGCAGACCTGTGAGTGGGCAGATGGCGATGCCAGCCCGTGTACGGTCAGCGTACCGACCATCAAACAGGCCGACGGTACGACCGTCACGTTCACGGCCCAACTCTCCGATCCGAGCCAGCCGGCGACGACGGGCGTGACGAGCGCGAGCGCGACCATCGTCAACCCGGGCGCCGGGACGCTCAGCCTCAACGCTCCGGCGGGCCCGGTGAACGCCGGTGGCCAGGCGGTGTTCACGGTGACGCGGAACGATGGCGGGGCCGGGGTGGTCTCGGTGACCGTCGCGACCGCCGACGGTACGGCGATCGGCGGGACGAACTACACGCCCAAGACGCAGACCCTCACCTGGGATGACGGTGACACGTCCGCGAAGCGGTTCATCGTGGACACGGTGTTCCTGGGCGAGGGCAACGAGCTGACCTTCGGGGCCAGCCTGACGGGTGCGACGGGCGGCAACGTGAGCGTGGCTCCGGCGACAGCGACGGCGACGATCGTCGACCGGGCGGCGGGCTACTTCGCGGTCTCGCTGGAGGGCAACTCCACCGTCGCGGCGGGTGGGACCCTCACCTTCCGGGTGGACCGCGTGGGCGGCTCGGCCGGGGCGGTGGCGGTCGACTTCGTCACCAAGGGCGACACGGCGCTGGCCGCGGTGAACTACGAGGCGGCGGGGAAGACCTGCGCGTGGGCCGACGGTGTTACGACGCCTTGTCTCATCCCGGTCACGACCAAGGTCGTGAATGACGGCGCGTTGCTCGAACTGGTCGGGCAGCTGGTGAACCCCGTGGGTACGGGTACCTCGCTTGGTATCGACCAGGCCTTCGGCCAGATCCAGGATCCGTCAGCGGGCGGGTTCTCGGTCGCTGGTCCGGCGGACGTGGTGACGGCCGGTCAGCCGGCGGTCTTCACGATCACCCGGACCGGTGGTACGACCGGCGCGGTGACCGTCGGTTGGACGACAACCAATGGTACGGGCGTCGCCGGGACGAACTACACCGCTGCGACGGGGACCTGTGAGTTCCCCGACGGCGTCACGACGTGCACGGTCAAGGTACCGACACTCGTGGTGGTCGACGGCCTCGCCCCGGTCTTCACTCTCAGTCTGACGAGTGCGACCGGTGGCAACGCGGCGGTCATCGTACCGTCGGCTAACGCGACCATCGTCGACCCGGCGCCGATCCCGGTCCGGACGGTGACCTTCGACGGCAACGGCGGAGCGCCGGTCTCGTCGACGGCCAGCGTGGCGCAGGGCGGTACGGTGGCGCTGCCGGGTACACCGACTCGCGAGGGTTACATCTTCACGGGCTGGAACACGGCGGCGGCTGGCTCCGGCACGTGGTTCACCGCGTCGACACCGGTGGGGGCGGACCTCACGGTCTACGCCCAGTGGCAGGCGATCCTCGTGCCGCTGTTGCCGGACTCGTCGGTCGAGAAGGAGCAGATCATCGCGAACACCACCGGTGGCGCGTCGCGGCTGGCGAACGGTACCGACACCTACACCATCTACACAACGGTGGTGGACCAGTACGGGCACCCGATGACCGGCCTGGAGGACCAGTTGACGCTGGTCCTGCCCGAGTCGGTGCGGGCGGGCGCGATCACGGAGACGGCCACACCGGGCGTCTACGCGTTCGCCGTCGACAGCGCCACCCCGGGCAACTTCGCGGTGATGGTTTTGCTGGACGGTGAGCCGGTCGGGCAGCCGGGCGGGCAATCGATCCCGGTCAACTTCATCGCGGCCCAGATCGCCGAGAAGACCCGGACGCCGGGTGAAGCCCAGACCGTCATTGGGCGGGGCTTCCGCCCCGGCGAACTGGTGACGGTGACGCTGCACAGCCAGCCCATCGTGCTGGGTACCTTCACGGCCGACTCGGCCGGGATCGTCACCGTACCGTCGTTCACCCTGCCGGCCGACTTCGCGCTGGGGGACCACACGGTGGTCTTCCAGGGTGACCAGTCGGGCACCGTCACGGTGGCGTTCGTGGTGGTACCGGTTGGCATCCACAGCGGTGGCAGCGTCACCGGGCCGGCCGCCGGGTCGGGCCTGGCGTTGGTCCTGGCTCTGGCGGGTCTGGCGGCTGGCGTTCTCCTGGTGAGGCGCCGGATGGCCTAACCTATTGTCGAGTACGCGAGTGCCGCTCCCCTCGGGGGCGGCACTCGCCGTTGTACGGGGGTCTGGTTCGGTGGTTTCTGACTTTTAAGTGCGGAAAAGTCAAAATGGATCGACTTTTCCGCACTTAACTGTCAAAATTGGACCATGAGGCGCAAACTGGAAGCGGACTTACTCGCCTGGCGGGCGAGCAAGTCCCGGCGTCCCGTTCTCCTGTTCGGCGCCCGACAGGTTGGCAAGACTCACCTCCTCCGGGAGTTCGGGCGCACCTCGTATGACAACGTCGCCTACCTCAATCTCGAGACCAGCCGGCTGGCGACAGAGTACTTCGCTGACGACATTTCACCGCGGACGCTCGTGCCGTTGCTTGAGGCCGAGATCGGCGTGCCCATAGTGCCAGGCCATACCCTACTCATCCTGGACGAAATCCAGTCGTCGCCCCGCGCCCTGACGGCGCTGAAATACTTCGCGGAGGCGGCGCCGGAGTATCATGTCGCCGCCGCCGGGAGCCTCCTCGGGGTGGCCGTCAACCGGGAGAGCCAGTCCTATCCCGTCGGCAACGTCGTACCCCTCACCCTGCATCCGCTCGACTTTGAAGAGTTCCTCTGGGCGCTGGGAGAGGAGCGTCTGGCCGACCAGATTCGGACGGCGTTCGCGGCCGCCGAACCCCTGCCGATCGCGCTACACGAGCGGGCGCTCAGCCTCTACCGCCGCTACCTGGTCATCGGCGGGATGCCCCGGGGCGTCGTCGAGTACACCGACTCCGGCAGCCTGCTGGGAGTGGCGGATATCCAACGGGGAGTGCTCCACGACTACACCGCTGACATGGTGAAGTGCGCGACCGCGGCTGAAGGTGTGAAGATCCGCGCTGCGTACGACTCGCTGCCGGCGCAACTCGCCAAGGACAATCACAAGTTCCAGTACAAGCTGGCTACACGCGGTGGTACGGCCGCGATCTTCGGCCCAGCCATCGACTGGTTGGTCTACGCCGGGATTGCCCTGCGTTGCGACCGGGTGACGGTGGGGCGCGTCCCACTCGCCGCGTACCGGGACCTCACGGGCTTCAAGCTCTACATGGGCGACGTGGGGCTGCTCGGCCTCGCGAGCGGGATGCCGAGCAGCGTAGTGCTTGCCGGCGGCAGTGAGATGGCCTTCCTCGGAGCTCTCACCGAGAACTACGTGGCCCAGGCGCTGGCGGCCAATCTCGTACCGCGCCATTACTGGGCGAGCGATGGCCGGGCCGAGGTGGACTTCCTCATCCAGGCTGAGGACCGCCTCATTCCCGTCGAAGTCAAGGCCGGTTCACGCACCCGGTCGCGCAGTCTCGGGGTCTTCACCGAGCAGTTCGAGGTCGCGTACTCCGTGCGCTTGTCGACCAAGAATTTCGGGTACGAGAACGCGATCCTGTCGGTACCGTTATACGCCGCGTTTTGCCTCACGCCGGTTCAGTTACGCAATCGGTGAGCGAGCTACTAGAGTAGCCCCATGACCTCGAACCTGCACCGTCGCAACAAGTGGACCTTTTCCGTTGGTACCGTCGGTCGCGACATGGTGTACACCCTGATCAGCACGTATTTCCTGGCGACGTACGTTGTCAGCGTCCTGCAGCCGTCGGACGCGGTGCTGGCCTGGGTGTCGGGGCTGATCCTGGCCGCGCGGCTGTTCGACGTCGTGATGGACCTCGTCATGGGCTCCATCGTCGACAACACCCGCAGCCGGTGGGGGCAGTTCAAGCCCTGGATCCTCGCCGGCGTCTTCGCCTCGGCGCTGTTCACCGTCCTGCTGTTCTCGCCGTTCGAGTTCAACGCGGTGGCGTTCGTCACCATCTTCTTCCTGCTGTACCTCTGCTGGAGCCTCACGTGGACGATGAACGATATCCCGTACTGGTCCTTGCTGCCGGCCCTCACCCTCGTGCCCAAGGAACGGGAGGACATCGGGTCGCTGGCCAAGATCTTCGCCTACATCGGGCTGTTCGCGGTCGCCGGGTCGATCATCCCGGTGACAACCCTGCTCGGGCATTCGATGAGCGCGCAGATGGCCTGGCTGGTGTACACGCTCTGTGTCGTGGCGGTCATGCTCGCCGGCCAGATGGTGACATTGTTCGGCACGAAGGTACCCACGCTGGTCGTACCCCAGGAGCGGGTCCGGTTGCGCGAGATCTACTCGGTCATCGTCAAGAACGACCAGTTGTTGTGGGTGGCCATCGCCATGATCCTGTTCATGACGGGGTACCTCACGACGACCACGCTCGGCGTGCCGTACTTCCAGTTCATCTACGGCGACAAGAACATGTACACCCCGTTCACGATTGTGCTGGCCGTGGCGTCGATCGGCGGGCTGCTGGTCTTCCCGACGCTGCGGAAGCGCTTCTCGCGCCGGACGCTCTACACGGCGGCGACGGTGCTCATCGTGGGCGGGTACGTGGTGTTCTTCCTCGCGCCGACGGGTAACTTCATCGTCATCGCCGTCGGCGGGCTGCTGCTCTTCCTCGGCGACACCCTGGTGAGCATCCTGATGCTGATGTTCATTTCCGACACCATCGACTACGGCCACTGGAAGCTCGGGCGGCGCAACACGGCGATCACCTTCGCGCTGCAGCCTTTCATTAACAAGCTTGGGGCGGCGCTGTCGGCCGAGGTGGCGGCGCTCGCGCTCATCTGGTCCGGCATCAACGCGGCCAAGAACGATCCCGATTTGGTCACGGCGGGCGGGCAGACGGTCATGAAGCTCGTCATGCTGGTGTTTCCGCTGGTCACGACGGTCATCGCGTTTGTCCTGTGGCGGTGGAAGTACCGGATCGACGAGACGTTCTACGCGCGGATCCTGGCCGATCTGCGGGAGCGCGGGCAGCTTATCGACGAAGAATCCGTTACCACTGAATAGGAGAAATAATGGTAGTGACAGTCCCAGACCCCCTGGCCGCCCCGGCGCTCCGGTGGGGGATTCTCGGTCCGGGCGGGATCGCGCGGCGGTTCGCCCGCGAGATTCCCGCGTACACCCGGAGCCGGATCGCGGCCATCGGTTCCCGCGACCGCGGGCGGGCCGAGCAGCTGGCCGAGAGCGTACGGGCGGCGGGGGGGACGGCGGTGAAGACGTACGGGTCGTACGAGGCTCTCGTCGCGGATCCCGAGGTGGACGTGGTCTACGTGTCCAGCCCGCACTCCGAGCACCACGACCACGCCATCATGGCGCTGGAGGCCGGCAAACCCGTCCTGGTCGAGAAGGCGTTCGCGCTGAACGCCGACCAGGCGGCGGCGGTGTTCGCCGTCGCCAAGCGGCAGGGCCTGTTCGCCATGGAGGCCATGTGGAGCCGCTTCCTGCCCCACTACGCCACGATGAAGGCGATGGTCGAGGCGGGTGAGCTGGGCGAGGTACGAGCGGTCCTCGGGGTCCACGCCCAGTCGCTGAACCTGGATCCGTCGTTCCGGCTCATGAACCGCAGCCTGGGCGGCGGTGCGCTGCTCGACTTGGGGATTTATCCGCTGTCGTTCTTCCACTCGCTGTTGGGCGTCCCGGATCGCATCGTGGCGACGGGGAGCTTGACGGAGACGGGGGTCGACCGGCGGGAGACCGTGACGTGTGTGTACGGGGACCGGTTCGCGGTCGCGTACGACGACATGGCGGCGGCGGGGGACTGCTCGTTGCAGGTGGTTGGTACCAAGGGGCGCTTCAGTGTGGCCGAGTGGTTCTACACCCCGAACGATGTGGTCTTCACCCCGGCGGGCGGTGAGCCCCAGGTGCTGCCGACGGCGGTCGAGGGTGGTTTCCAGTTCGAGGCCGCCGAGGCGGCGAGGTGCATCGCGGCCGGCCAGACCGAGTCGGCGGTCATGCCCTGGGCGGCGACCCTAGAAGTCCTAGCCATGTGCGACGAAGTGCGCCGCCAACTAGGCGTGACCTACCCGGCCGAGGGCTGAGTCCCGCTGTCATAACGGGTCGTACGCTCGAGTGGCGGGAAATGTACAGTTGGCGACGGGAAAACCGTACATTTGCCGCCACTCGAGCTAACCAAGGAACGTGCGTAACCATGAGGGAGGCCATATGTTGGCGGATCGGGAGATCAGACTCGCTCTCACGTCGGGGCGGGTGGTCATCGAGCCGTGGGACCCGGCGATGGTCCAACCGGCGAGCGTGGATGTGCGGCTGGACCGGTTCTTCCAGGTGTTCGACAACCATCGGTACCCGGCGATTGATCCCGCCCAGGAACAGGTTGGGCTGACGCGTCTGGTGGAGGTACCCCGCGGCGAGCCGTTCCTCCTCCACCCCGGCGCGTTCGTCCTCGGGTCGACGTACGAGCAGGTGACCCTCGGCGACGATGTCGCCGCCCGCGTGGAAGGGAAATCATCGCTCGGGCGGCTGGGCCTGCTCACCCACGCGACGGCGGGTTTCGTCGATCCGGGGTTCTCCGGCCACATCACGCTGGAACTGTTCAACGTCGCCACCTTGCCGATCACGCTCTGGCCGGGCATGAAGATCGGGCAACTGTGCTTCTTCGCCACGTCCAGCCCGGTGGAGCATCCGTACGGCTCCGCCGAGGCCGGCTCCCACTACCAGGGGCAGCGCGGGCCGACCCCCTCCCGGTCGTACGTCAACTTCGCCGTCACCGACATCCCGTGAGCAATCCCGTGAGCGGTGTCACGCCTGCCAACCGCGGAAGCCGGGGTGGCCACGGAGATGGTTACTCAAACGTCGCCGCTCGCGACGGTTCATTCGCCCGCGGGAAGTCCGCCTCAACGTCCCCGGTGTCTGGGTACCCGGCGAACGCACGCGCCAAGGTGCGGGTATCCAGCGGGATGGGGTCGTGTACGACGCCTTGACCATTGTTCAGCGCGGCCACCCCGCGGCGCAGATGCGCGAAGTTGCTCTCGCTGAAGAACGGGTCACTGGTCACGGCGGGCGCCCTCTTTTGTTGGCTTGGCTTCTCAATCGTACTCCCGAACGAGGTAGGATGGATGCCTAACAACTCATAATGCTATGAACCACCGACCTTCTCTACCCGCCCGGGCGGCCCGCCACCTACGGTACGGCCAGCTTGGTACCGTCCCCGTACGTGGCGAGGACGAGAGCCGCCGCGCGCGGCTGGAGCGGGCGAGCCGCCGGTTCGCCACGGTCGCCTTCAAGAGTTCGGTGGTCGCGAGCGTACTCCTCGGGCTCGCGAAGGTCGTCCTCGGACTGGTCGCGTGGTCACCGTTTGTGATTGTCAACGGCCTGTACAGCCTCGGGATCGGCCAGGCCAAGTTCTTCTGCCTCGACGTCGGCGACCAGGTTTCGCTGGCGGGCCAGTGGCGGCGGTACCGTTACGTCGGTGTCACCGTCATCGTGGCCTCCCTCGCGCACATGGGGTACGGGGTGAGCCTCTTCGCCCACCCCGGCCACACCCGCCTGTCGGAGACCGTTTCCATCGGCGTGGCGGCCGTGGTGTTCTTCGAGTTGGGCCTCGCCATCCAGCAGTCGGTCACCCGGCGCCACGACCCGTCGCCGCTCGTCCACGCCGCCAAACTGGCGAGCCTCGCCGCCGGGTTGGTCGCTCTGTCGTTGGTCCAGATCGTCCTGCTGGGGGCCTTCGACACGACCGGTGACCAGTCGTACGGCGGTTGGGGCAGCGTCTTCTGCGACGGGCTCGCCACACTGGTCGGCCTCGGCATGGGCGTCCGGGCCACGGTACGACTGCGGGGCGTGCATGAGCCCCGGTCGTGAGAGAGCCTGAGTCACCGGCCCTATGATCCCTTTGGCAGGGTTTCTACTGTACCTTTGGCAGACTCACCAGCCACGGGCCCGCCAGTCGGGGAGCGCCGGTCGCTCCGCGCCCAGGGTCGTCGGGTGGCCGTGGCCGGGGTGAACGACGGTGTCATCGGGGTAGATGTCGAAGACCCGCGCCACGGCATCGGCGTACAGGCTGTCGAAGCGGGCCGGATCGTGATCCGTGTTCCCCAGACCGCCGGGGAAGATCGAGTCGCCGGTGAAAAGGTGGACCGGTACGCCGGGGAGGACCAGCGCCAGGGTGATCGAACCGGGGGTGTGGCCCAGGAGGTGGATCACGGTAAGGGAGAGCCCGTCCACCCCGATGACGTCGCCGTCGTCCAGCGCCCGGTCAATGGTCACCCCGGTCGCCCGCTCGATGACCGGGATGTCAGCGCGGCCCGCCGCGGTCGGCGCCGGGTGACGGGCGAGGGTTGCCGCGAGCGCGCCGATGTGGTCGGAGTGGGAATGGGTGGTGACAATCAGATCCAGTCCCCCCGTACCTTCGTCGAGCAGGGCGTCGATGGCGTCGGGCTCGGCCGCCGCGTCGATCAGGACCTGACCACCGTCGGCCGTCAGCAGGTAAACATTGTTGTCGTACGGGGGCACCGAAATCCGCCGCACCACGACCCCCGGCAGGTCGGCGATGATGGCCATTTCATCCTCCCTCTCACTCATCGACCCAGCCTACCCGGTTCAGCCTACGGGGTCTTCCAGCGGCGAGGAACCGGTGCTATTGTCAGCATTACACATTTTGTATGGAAGGAGACATGATGACCGCTGCTCCCGCCGCCCCGCGGTCCCGTCGGACTCGGACCACTGTCGTCGTCGTCGTTGCCGTGGTGGTGGTCGCGGCCTTCGTTACCGGATTCGTCGTTCGGCGGCTCGCGACGCCCGCCGAACTCGACCTGCCTGACTCCTGGCGGGTTTTGACCCTTGACCCGGTGCGGACCCCGGTGAGTTCCTTCGTGGTGATCGGCGCTTCGGCTGGTACGGGGGTTCTCGACGCCTACGGCTCGTCCAAAGGTGGGCTGTCGTCGGCACGGGACGACGTGTACGGCGTTGACCTCGCCACGGGGGTGGTGACGTGGGCCAGTTCGACACTACCCGATGGTGCGGATTTCCGTCTCGGGGACTGGGCTCAGGCTGGAGACAAGATGGTCGTCATCGTGGTGTCCCAGGATGGTCGTCGTACCGTCATCCGAACCCTCTCCATCGCAACCGGCGAGGTCGTCGCCGAGCGGGAGGAAACCACGTCGGAGACGCTCGCCTGGAACATCGCCGCGTACGAGGCCGGGGTCGTCGTCCTGGCTGAAAGCCAGGGCGACCCCAACTCGGCCGACCGGTGGGTGTCGGCGACCGTCGCGTACTCGGACACCGATCTCAAGACTCCCATGTGGCAGGCCGCGGGTGCCAAGGACAACGGCGAACTGTTTGGCTACGGCGGCGGACCGGCCGTGTGGGACCGCCCGGCGCGAGTGCTCCAAGAGCGGGCCGTTCTCGCGGCGGCGGGCGGGTACGTCTCCATCGCGACCGGTGAGCTCGTCGGCATCCCGGCCAACCCGGCTCACGGGTTCTACAACGCGGGCGGCCTGGCCATCGAAATGCCCGCGAGCGCCAGCCTCAGCCCCGTCTTCGAGACCTCGGCGGCTCCGGGCGGCGCGGCTCCGAACACCGCGCAGGCGTGGGCGGTCGACACGCCGGACCACCCGCGGTGGACCTACACGCCGGCCGACGAGTGGTTGCTCACGGGGCCGCCGGTTTGTCAGACGAGCGGCCTGGTGCTGTTCCCCGAGACGGGCGCCGCCCAGGAACGGCGCGTGACGGCGGTCGATCCCAGAGACGGGAGCGTCAAATGGCGGTACGCGAGCGGGCGGGGTCTGACGGACTGCGTGGCCGTGGGGACGGGCAGCGACCAGGTGCTGGTGTTCCAGACCGAGGCCAGCGACACCACACTGACGGTCATTGACGCGGCGACGGGGACGCCGCTGGGTTCGACGACGCGCTCTGGCACCTCGTGGAGTCTTGACGCTTGCGGGAGTGTCGCCGTGTGCCTCGCGAACGCCGCCGGGGAGCAGCGGGGCAAGCTTGAAGCGCTCGGTACCCCGGCACTGGACCCGCTGTGGAGCGCCGGGGTGGACGGGTGCTACAGCTCGACCGCGACCGACGCCGGCTGGGTGATGTCCGTCAGGTACGGGGGTCGTTTCCAGCTACTGGTGCAGGGGGTGTGAGCCGTCCCGGGGGCCGGATGGCAAGATACGTCGCCGCGAGGCTCGGCCGTCGCGTCGTCAGCAGGTAGACGTTGTTGTCGTACGGGGGCACCGAAATCCGCCGCACCACGACGCCCGGCAGAGCGGCGATAAGGGCCATATTGTACTCCCTCCAGTCAGCGCTAAGCCTACCCGGTTCACCAGGCCAGGGTCTTCCGACGGCGCCTTGCGGCTGAGGATGAAGCGGTTATGCTTGATCCTCGGTGCCCGTTCGGCACCCGGTGGGGAATGCCTGCTGACGCGTGCGAAACTTGGTGATTGGCAATGGCCCGAAGTGTCCCATCCAGATGTCCGGCAACCCCTCACCCGGCCGCCCCGGCCGCTGTGATGATGGTTGGCGCACTGGGTGTGGTGTTTGGGGATATCGGTACGAGCCCGTTGTACACGATGCGCGCCGTGCTCGAAGCCCATGGCGACATGACCAGCCAAGACGAGGCGATTTTGGGCGTCTTGTCGATCATCGCCTGGTGCCTGATCGGGATCGTGGCGTTCACCTTTGTGGGCCTGATCACACGAGCTGACAATGATGGTGAAGGCGGCATCCTTTCGCTGGCCAGCTATCTGACACGACGCACCGCGGTGTCCGCCCGGATAAAAGGGACTGTGTTAGTCGTAGCGATGGCTGGTGCCGCGCTGTTCTTTGGTGATTCGCTGATCACTCCCGCGATCTCGGTGTTGAGCGCCGCTGAGGGGCTTCAGGTGGTGAGTGCCGACCTGTCAAGGTGGGTGCTGCCGCTGGCGGTGATTGTGCTGAGCGTACTCTTCTTGTTGCAGCGTAAGGGCACCGAGCACATAGGACGGCTGTTTGGCCCCGTGATGAGCATCTGGTTTGTGATCGTCGGGGCGCTTGGGTTGCCTCACATCATCGCAAACCCGGCGGTGTTGGGCGCACTCAACCCGTGGTATGCGATCAGGTTCGCGCTCGACAACCCTGGGCTGGCGTTTGTGTCAGCGGGCGGGGCTATGCTCGCGGTCACCGGAGCCGAAGCCTTGTACGCCGACCTGGGACACTTCGGGAGGGGTCCGATCGTCCGGGCGTGGTTCTGCCTGGTGTTCCCCTGCTTGCTGCTGAATTATTTCGGGCAGGGGGCGATGCTGCTTGCTGACCCGGCGACGATCTCCAGTCCCTTTTTCAACCTGGCTCCGGCCTGGGGACGCATTCCGCTGGTCATCCTGGCGACCATGGCAACGGTGATCGCCTCGCAGTCGGTGATCTCGGGGGCGTTTTCGACGGCTCGGCAGGCGGTACGCCTGCACCTGCTACCGCGACTTAAGGTGGTGCAGACGTCAGAGGATATGGGAGGACGGATCTATCTTCCGGCGGTCAATGGCGCTTTGTTTTGCGGGGTGTTGCTGCTGATGCTGATGATGGGGTCATCTGACCGGCTGGCGTCCGCGTATGGTATCGCCATCACAGGCACTCTGTTGCTCGATCTCGGTCTATTCCTGTTGTTTGCGCGGATCATCTGGTCGTGGTCATGGGTGAAGGTGATCGCGATGGCCGCGACGATCGGGGTTTTCGAAGTGTTGCTGTTTAGCGCCAACACGCTGAAGATCGTGTCCGGCGGGTGGTTCCCCATCGCGGTCGCGGTGGTGGTGGTCACCGTGATGGCGACCTGGAAACGGGGGTCGCACATCATGTTCGGCGGCCGGGCCGTCCTCGAGGGTTCGATCAGTGAGTTCGTGGACCACGTCCGGCACGAGCACGTGGTCCGGGTGCCTGGGGTGGCGGTTTATCCGCATGGCGGGACGGATACCACGCCGCTCGCGCTGCGTACGAGCGTGGAGTTCGCTCAGGTGTTGCACGAGCGGGTGGTGATCTTGACGGTGGTGAATGCCGGGGTGCCACACGTGGCGTGTGAAAAGCGGGTTTGTCTTGAGGTGTTGGGAGACCCGGCCGACGGGCTGGTGCGAGTGACGTACAAGGTGGGGTTCAAGGATTCCCAGAACGTTCCGGAGGCGCTGCGCCTGGCTGTGGCGAAGAATCCCGGGGTGCTGGACTTCGATCCGGCGGATGCGTGGTATGTGTTGTCGGTGTTCCGGCTCGAGCCCGATGATTCGCCCACGCGCAAACAGTGGCCAAGGTGGCAGCGTGGATTGTTTAGGTGGCTGGAGCGGATGTCAGCCAACCGGACGCAGGTGTTCCATCTGCCACCCGAGCGTACCGTGGTCAATGGCGAGGCTGTGCTGGTGTAGGTGTTGGGAGGGAGAGGCTCGTCTCCCGCGATTGCCCCGGGGGCCGGATGACAAGGTACATCGCGGCGAGGATCGCCGCCGCGCCCACCGCGAAGAGCCAGTTGGGGCGCTCCCCGCCGAACAGGATGGCGAAGAACGTCGCCCACAGGGGTTCCGAGCACATGATGACGGCCGCCTTGGACGCGTCGAGGTGGCCCTGGGCCCAGGTCTGGACGAGCAGGGCGACGGCGCCGCAGGGGACGGCGAGGTAGGCCATCCACGCCCAGTCGATCCCTGTCGGTGGCAGGGTGATCCCGCCCGGCAGGGCGGCCACGATGAAGACCACGGTCATGGCGAACGCCTGGGCGAGGGTCAGGCCGGCGGCATCGCGGGGGTTCGACCACCGGCCGAGTACGGCGATGTGCAACCCGTACACAATCGCACAGCCGATGGTCAGCAACTCGCCCGCCCCGATGAGGCCCGCCGCCGGGCGGAGCGTCAGGGCCGCCAGTCCCGCGGTGGCCAGGCCCACGGCGACCCAGACCCAGCGGCTGACCCGCAGCCGGAACAGGAGGAGGCCGAGGATGGGGGTGAACACCACGTAGAGCCCGGTCACAAACCCGGACAGGGCGGCGGAGGTCCGGGCGAGGCCAGCAGTCTGCAAGAGCTGGGCGGTGGCCCACAACACGCCGAGCAGGGTCCCCCGGAGCCACACCTCGCGGCGCATCTTCAGGTGGCGGTGGAACACCGCGACGAGCAGCAGTGTCGAGATGAGGAACCGGACCGCCAGGAAATCCGTCACCGGCAGAACCGTGAGCACCCGTTTGATCGAGAAGAACGTCGATCCCCACAGGATCGCGAGGATCATCAGCGACCAGGGCGCCACGCGGCGCCCGGCGGAAATCCCGGTCCCCCCGGCCGGCTCAGCCATTCTTGGACCGCGACCGGGCGCGGGCCCGTTCGCGCGCGTCGAGGGCCACCTTGCGGATGCGGATGTCGGCGGGCGTGACCTCGAGGCACTCGTCCTCGCGGCAGAACTCCATGGCCGCTTCGAGGCTCAGGATGCGCGGCGGTACGAGACGCTCCAGTTCCTCGCCGGTCGAGGAACGCATGTTGGTGAGCTTCTTCTCCTTGGTCGGGTTGACATCCATGTCTTCGGGGCGGGGGTTCTCGCCCACCACCATGCCCTCGTACACCGTCATGCCGGGGGCGATGAACAGCGAGCCGCGCTCCTGGAGGTTGAAGAGAGCGTACGCGGTGACGGTACCTTGCCGGTCGGCCACGAGGGAGCCCGAGGGCCGAAGGCGCATCGCGCCGGCCCACGGTTCGTACCCCTCGAAGACGTGGTTCATGATGCCCGTCCCGCGGGTCTCGGTCAGGAACTCCGTCCGGAAACCGATGAGGCCGCGGGCAGGCAGGGTGTATTCCAGCCGCGCCCAGCCGGCGCCGTGGTTGACCATCTGCTCCAGGCGGCCCTTCCGGACCCCGAGCAGCTGGGTGATGACGCCGACGTACTCCTCCGGCGCGTCGATGGTCAGGCGTTCGGTCGGCTCGTACGTCTTGCCGTCGATCTCGCGCGTCACGACCTGGGGTTTGCCGACCGTGAGTTCGAAGCCCTCGCGCCGCATGATCTCTACGAGGATTGCTAGTTGTAGCTCGCCCCGGCCCTGGACCTCCCAGGCGTCAGGCCGGGGTGTGGGCAGGACACGGATGGAGACGTTGCCGACGAGCTCCTGGTCGAGACGGTTCTTGACGAGGCGGGCGGTGAGGTTCTTGCCCGACCGGCCGGCGAGGGGCGACGTGTTGATGCCGAGCGTGATCGAAATTGACGGTTCGTCGACGTGGATGAGGGGGAGGGGTCGCGGGTCGTCGGGGTCCGACAGGGTCTCGCCGATCGTGATCTCGGGGATCCCGGCGATGGCCACGATGTCGCCGGGGCCGGCGGATTCGGTGGGGACGCGGTCGAGGGCCTCCGTCCGCAGCAGCTCGGAGAGCCGGACGTTTTCCACTGTCCCGTCGTGGCGGCACCACGCGACCGTCTGCCCCTTGGTGAGGGTACCGTTGGCGATGCGGCAGAGGGCCAGGCGTCCGAGGTACGGTGAGGCGTCCAGGTTGGTGACGTGGGCCTGCAGCGGGTGGCCCTCCTCGTACGTCGGCGCGGGGATCGTCGCGAAGATGGTCTCGAAGAGCGGGGTGAGGTCACTGCAGTCGGGCATCGCGCCGTCCGCCGGCCGCGTCAGCGAAGCGCGGCCCGCCTTGGCCGAGCAGTAGACGATGGGGAAGTCAAGGACATCGGCCTGGTCGTCGTCCAGCAGGTCGAGGAACAAGGCGTACGTCTCGTCGATCACCTCCGCGATGCGGGCGTCCGCGCGGTCGACCTTGTTGATGACGACAATGATGGGCAGGCGAGAGGCGAGGGCCTTGCGAAGAACGAACCGGGTCTGCGGCAGCGGACCCTCGCTCGCGTCGATCAGCAACAAGACCCCGTCGACCATCGCGAGCGCGCGCTCGACCTCACCGCCGAAATCGGCGTGGCCGGGGGTGTCGACGAGGTTGACCGTGATCGGGTTCCCCGCCGCG
>JAIRVA010000225.1 GCA_031254155.1 Propionibacteriaceae bacterium | reverse complement strand
CCCCTCCTCCCCCCGCGAAAGCATGAAAACGCGGCCAAAATGGTCCGAATCGCTACCGCAATCCCACAAACCCGGCTGCTGCACCCAATCAAGCTGTGTTAATCTTCGTCGGAGAACTATCCGATGCTCGACTCCCGAAATCTGGGCCAATGAACAAGAAACTCGCCCTGGCCACACTGGCCGCCTTGCCGGTACTGCTGACCGCGTGCTCTGCCCCCGTCACCTCCACGCCGACACCACCCGCCGAGACTCGCGCCCAGGTGGCACCGAACACGCAGCCCGCCCCCGCGCCCGCTCCCGCTCCCGCGCCCGCCCCCGTACCCGCCGCGACCAGCGCCCAACCGACGACGCAGGCCGCACCCGACCAGGCCGCCGACGCAAACGGGTCGTTCAGCATCATGGGTACGTGGAAGTCGACCGGTACCACGGGCTGGGGCCAGGCCCAGCCCGGCGCCCTCGTCCGGTTCGGCGACGGCCAGGCGAACCTCTACAGCCCGCAGGACACCTACGCCCTGACGAAATCCGGCGACAGCTACCGCCTCGAGGTCACGGGCCTCCTCGGGGGCAACTCTAGTTTCACCGTCAAGATCATCGACAACAACAACATTGAGCTCTACCGCGGGTCGTCCGCCACTCCGGACGTCAAGCTCACCCGCGTCGGCTGACCTGACCCGCCGTTTTTAGCTACCTCCCCTCTTTCCCCTCTGCCGGACGTGGGGATTTTTCCCCATCGCGCCCTTTATGGCGCCCTTGTAGGGTCTACTTATCGCACGGAACACCGTGCACCATTTAAAGGAGATTCTTCATGGCAAATGTGAATGTCACATACCAAGAGATGCGCGATGCGGCGAACAAACTGAACGCTGGCCGGGAGGAAATCAACCAAAAGTTGAGCGACCTCAAGACCTACATTGGCAACTTGGTCAGCAGCGGCTTCGTCACGGATCAGGCGTCGGTCAAGTTCAACGAGACCTACACCCAGTTCACCACGAACGCCACGGGTACGATCAGCGCGCTCGAGGGCCTCGCCTCGTACCTGACGCAGGCCGCCCAGGCGATGTCCGACACCGACTCCCAGCTGGCCGCCGGACTCGGCTGACATGGCGTCCATCACCGGACTCCGAGGGTCCACGGGCGAGGAGTGGTACTCCTGGCCCGTGGGTACCCCCGAGTCAGCGCTCGCCGAAGTCGCCACCCGCTTCGCCGCCCGACCAGAGGCCCTGGACAACATCACGGCCTCCATCACCGCCTGCGACAAGCGGGTGGGCGAGCAAGGCGCGGCGCTCGCCGGGGTGTGGGTACCGGACGCTCTTGAGGGTATCGTCGCCGCCCAGTGGTGGGCCGGTGTCCTCAGCGCCCCGGACGATGACACCTTCCGGTCCGCGCGACGGTACGAGCGCGCAGTGCGTGGCCGGTCGTTCGACGGGCCGACGACCGTATTTTCACAGTCCGTCACGTCCGGTCACGCCGCCGACGATGTGGAGTTTGTTCTCCACGTCGAGACGCGAGCGGACGGCGACGGTGGCACGTGGTACCTCATGGCGCGAGCAGTGTACTTTCCTATGTGGGCCAAAGATCGGGCCATACTCCAGGTGCTGTGCCCTTTCACTACTCTTGCCGAGGACTTCGTTGAGAATGCTCAGTTGCTGGCATCCACCCTTCTCCTCGACTCTTCCACCCCGTAACTAAGGATCGATATGGCCCGCCGTTTTTCCTTCATTCTCCCCGCGGACTGGTGGAGGATCCCCCTCATCAGCGAAGACGCCCGCCGGGCGAACGTTGACCACCTGGTAGACCGCCAGTTTCCCCAGACCGATGAGGCGGCCCAACTCCGGCACGAACTCAAAGTGGAACTCCACCGGCAGGCCGTCCAGGCAGCCGACATTGGTGGGATGGTCATGGCCTTCTACTTGCGTAATATCGAGGGTGTGCCCGTGTCGGCGACAATGACCTGCTACGACTTCAGCGGTTTACTTTCCTTGCCCGAGGAACTCAATCCCGTCAAGTTCCTGGCTCATTACGTCGGCGACAAGGAACTGGACGAAAGCCTGCCCAACTGGTCAGAGACGCTCCCGAAAGAACCCAACGAGGCCCCAACTGAGCCGGCGACCGCACCCACCGAGCCCGATCAGGCGGGCGAGCCGCAAACAGTGTCAGACCAGCAATGGGAAAAAGTGACCGACTATGACGTACTCGCCTACCGGCACGAGACGACTAATCCCGGTACGGATTACTTCGGGGAGGACGTGCCCAAAGTCGAACAACTGCAGGTGACGTACCTCCAGATGGTGTCCGACTTCGGCCTGGTTCAGACCGTCTTCTCCACACCGTTGACCCAAGCCCATGACATATGGCTTCAGATGTGGGATGCCATGGTGGCGGCATTCCGCAACGGCGCCCCTGAGCCCGGAACCACCGAGCAGAGAGAGGAAACCGGCGATGAGTCCGCATAGCGAACTACGTGTCGACACCGACACACTCAGGCAGGCAGGTACGAGTCTGCAACAGATCTCAGCGGAATTCGGCGAGGCCGGTAACAACGCGACAGAAGTCGCTGGCCTGGTCGGGCACGACCGACTCGCCGACGCGATCCGCGGTTTCGCCGATAAGTGGAACAGCAAGCGTTCTGAACTCAAGAAGTCTGTCGATGCGCTCGCCACCGCCACCACTCAAATCGCCCAGACCTTCGAGGAAGTCGATGCTGAGCTGGCGAAGGCCCTAGACTCCGACGACTCCAACACTCCGGCACCGAATGGCAGCACGAGTTCGACCGGCAGTGCTAGCAGCGGTACGTCAACGGGCGACGCAACGAACTCCGGCTCTACGGGATCTACCCCGAACGAGGGCACAGGTGACTTCCATAATCCTGGTGCCGCCACCCTCAATGACGCCTACTCATCGTGGAGGAACGGGATCGCGTCCGTAGGGTCAGACTGGAAACACCCCGCCGGGGAGGCCTACGTCATTGAATCCAAACCTGGTACCGCTCGACTGTCCGACACATGGGCACAGTGTGCCGACGTCACGTCGAGTTATGCAAAGAGTCTCTTCGGCAACAACTCAGATGCCGCGTTCAACAATCTTGGGTTTAACGGTGATACCGCGTTTCTCAACGCCAGCGACTCATACTTTGAAAAACTACCGCCGTCAACCGCACCACAGCCCGGCGACATCCTCAGTTGGGGGGGCGGTAGCACATACGGCCACGTGGCTGTGGTCGACCACATTGGTGACGACGGACGCGTCTACACAATTGAACAGGACGGTTATTGGACCTACGGCTATGGTCCTTACTACGGTTCGTACACCGTGGGTGGAGCGTCGGGCAGTAACTCGTTACTCGGCGTCCTCCGCCCCCGACCCGAAAAAATCGTCTAGCGACTGACGAAGGAGAACCCCAATGGCTCACAGAACAAACTGGAGGGTGCTATGTACCTCCGACCCGATCCCAGGCGATGTGCCCGGTATCCGTGACGCGGCGGACAACTACGACAAGATCTACCACGCGCTGGTGACAGCAAGGGAAAGTCTTGAGTCGGTCATCACCCGCCGGTTTAGCGATCAGATGATCTCAGACGCCGTAGACCAGACTCGCTCGGATGCGACATCGGTGAAGCAGGCCCTTGAGCGTGTCAGCGGCCGCTACAACGTCGTCGCTAAGGAGCTCCGGGACTACGCCATCGTTCTCGAACGGACTCAGAACGAGGCAGATCAAGCTGAGTCGGACGCCCAAAACGCCGATGCCGCGTTTGACTCGGCCAGCCAACAGCTCAATACCTACGCGCCCAAGGTGGCTGGCCTCACGAAAACCCAGACCGCCTACAACAACTATACCGGCGACCCCGACTCTGCGCCGTCCCAGGATGCGGTCGATGCCAACCAGCGCGACCTCGCGAGGGCGAAAGATGCATTGCGACAGGCTGACGCCGACAAGCGCGCAGCGGAAAGCAAGCTTCGGGCGGCCCGGGAGAAGCTGGACAAGGCGATCGCCGACCGCAACATCGCCGCAGAAGACGCCGCCAACATCATCTGGGCCCAGATCAACGGCGATGGCCAAAACGACACCTGGTGGGACACATGGGGCAAACATGTCGCGGACTTCTTGGCGTCAATCGTCACCGACTTCGTCAACGCAATCGCAGCCCTGAAAGATGCCCTCCTTGATCTCGTCGCAGCATTGGAAGACCTTGCCACGCTGCTGGTTCTCGTGATGTCGGGCCGACTTAGTCTGAGCGAAGCATTGCTTGGTTTCGCGGAGTGCATGACCCGCGTACTTAAGGCAGTCGCAGCCATCGGCGGTTCGATCGCTGCGATCTGCGGGACACTCGGTTTGGTACTCGGCTGGGTCCCTGGTCTCGGTCAGGCGTTGTTCGCCATCGGAACGCTCGCCAAGTGTACCCAGCTTGTCATTAACACCGGTTTCGCCGTTGCCGAAGGACTGGCGACCGGACACTGGGACAGCCTGATGCGAACAGGTCTTGACGCCGCCGTCTTCGGAGTTGGCCTGCTGCTAAGAGGCGTTCGCGTCGGCGCGACCGACAAAGCTCTTCCCGCCCTCGGAAGGAAGCTTTTCGAGTCCGGCGCGTATCAATCGATGTCGATTCAGGGCATGGAGAACTTGTCACGACTCACCCAAGTCGGCATAAATGCTGGCTTCGCCTACGCTAAAAAAGGAGTCGGCATTCTCGCGGACGCGGCAGAAACCCCGCTCGGTATCGCCGAGGCGTACAACCCAGGACTGGCTAGTCACACTCAGCCTGCCTCGTTCTCTCCCTTTCCCGGGCACATCTCGCCTTTGTCGCCACTCTCCAACGCGGCGACTGCCACCATCCACTCCATCCCCACACTTGGCCCAATCAGCGTCTCCACAACCGCGCGGGGTGAGGCCATGTCCGAAGCCCAACGCGCCAACATCGTGACCTCGGTGATGACGGAGTTTCACAACCCATGTACGAGCTTTACGGTCCCATCATTCGAGATCGCCCCAGCCAACCTCGTACTCGGAGGCGTGCATTAGGTCAGACAGGATCAGTAAGCACCTATGAAGATCAAGCTCACCCTGTTGACTCAGTCGGGGCCGAAGGATATCGCGGTGACGGCGGACGCGACGGCGACGGTCGGGGACGTGGCGGCAACGATGGAACGGAGCCTGGCCTTCCAGGCGGGGTTGCCACCGGTCACCCCCGCCCCTGCCTCGCTCACACTACAAACATTGTCGAACACGGGTCAGGTGGAACGGACTCTCCTACCTAACTCCAGCCTGACGGACGCCGGGCTGTTGTCCGGCGCCCGGGTCACGGTCGCCCGGTCGGATATCGCCCTGCGGGAGGGCCAGCAGGCCGCGGCGTACCTCCACATCCTCACCGGGCCGGGCAGCGGGCGGGTCCACCCGCTCCGCTCGGGGCCCAACTCCATCGGCCGCAGCCCCGCCGCGGACGTGACCATCGACGACCCATTCATCTCCGGGGTCCACGCGCGCATCGTCGTGTCCGACCACATCGAGATCATCGACCAGAACTCGGCCAACGGCATCACCGTCGGTGACGGCCTGGTCGAGCGGGCCACGCTTGAGCCGTACGACATCGTCCTCCTCGGCGACACCCAGTTCAAGGTCGAACGCAACGTGTCCGCGGGCGCGGCATCGGCCTGGAGTACGTCGATCGACTTCAACCGCTCGCCCCAGGTCTGGCCGCGGTTCGAAGGCAAGACCTTCAAACTGCCGCAGCCGCCGGGTACCCGCAAACCGGGCAAGTTCCCCCTCATCGCGATGGCCGCCCCCCTCGTCATGGGTGCGGTCATGTTCCTCGTCACCCACAACCTGATGAGCATCATCTTCGTCGCTCTCAGCCCCGTCATCGCGCTCGCCAACTGGATCGACCGCCGCGTCACCGACAAGCGCGAGAAGAAGCAACAGGTGGAGGAGTTCAAGACCGAGACCGAGTCCCTCACGACGCAGGTCGCCGAGACTCTGGCCGAGGAGCAGCGGGTCCGGCGTCTGGAGGTACCCTCGCTTGACGCCCTCATCACCTCCGTCACCCGGATGACGCCGACCCTCTGGCACCGCCGTCCCGACCAGGACACTTTCTTGACGCTCACAGGGGGGTACGGTACGGCGCCGTCGCGCTCGACGCTCGAACTCCCCAACCGGGGGGAGTCGCCCGCCGACCTGTGGGCGCTCGTCACCGACCTGGAGCAGAGCGGGCAACAAGTCACCGACGTCCCGATCCTCGTCCCGCTACGGGAAACGGGCAACCTCGGCATCGCCGGTACCCCCGCCTGGCTCGACTCCACCGCCTGCGCCATCATGATCCAACTGGCGGCCTCCCACTCCCCGGCCGAGGTCACCATTGCCGCGATCGCGTCCGTCACCTCGTGCCGGCGCTGGAACTGGCTCATGTGGCTGCCCCACGTCGGTTCGACCCACTCGCCGGTCGACGGCCCGCACCTCGCCTCCACGCCGGCGGCGGTCTCCTCGCTCATCACCAAGCTGGAAGAGCTGTCCGCCAAGCGGCGCGAGTTCCTCCGCAACGCCGAGGAGGCCCTGCCGGCCGTCGTCCTCCTGGTGGAAAACGATGCCCCGATCGAGCGAGGCCGGTTGGTCTCGCTCGCCGAGAAGGGCCCGGAGACGGGTATCCACCTCATCTGGATCGCACCCGACCAGCCGGATCTGCCGGCCGCCTGCCACGCGTACCTCGTCGAAAATCACGGCGAGCAACGGGTGCGGATCGGCTTCACCAAGGACAACACCGAGACCGACATCCACATCTGCGAAACCCTGCCCCCGGAGACGGCCCTGGCGGTCGCCCGCCGCATGTCGCCCATCCTCGACAACGGTGCCCCGGTCATCGACCAGTCCGATCTGCCGCGCGCCATCTCGTACCTCACCCTCGCCGGTCCGGCGCTCGCCGACAACCCGGCCTTCACGCTGGAACGCTGGCGGGAGAACGGCTCCCTGCTCCGGCCGGGCGAACTGCCGCCCTCCTCGGGCAGCAACCTGCGCGGCCTCGTCGGCCAGGGTTCCCACGGCGAGTTCGTCCTCGACCTGCGCGTCCACGGCCCGCACGCCCTTGTCGGCGGTACGACGGGCGCCGGCAAGTCGGAGTTCCTCCAGGCGTGGGTACTCGGCATGGCGAGCGCCAACAGCCCCCGCCGCATCACCTTCCTGTTCGTCGACTACAAGGGCGGCGCGGCCTTCGCCGACTGTGTCAAACTCCCCCACTGCGTCGGCCTCGTCACCGACCTGTCCGCCCACCTCGTCCGCCGGGCCCTCACCTCCCTCAAGGCCGAACTGCGCTACCGCGAGCACCTCCTCAACGAGAAGAAGGCGAAGGACCTCGTCTCGCTCGAGGCCACGGGCGACCCGGACTGCCCGCCCTCCCTCATCATCATCGTGGACGAGTTTGCCGCCCTCGCCAAGGAGATCCCCGAGTTCGTGGACGGCGTCGTCGACGTCGCCCAACGCGGGCGTTCCCTCGGGATGCACCTCATCATGGCGACCCAGCGCCCCGCCGGCGTCATCAAGGACAATCTGCGGGCGAACACCAACCTCCGCATCGCGTTGCGCATGGCGGACGAGTCCGATTCGACGGATGTCATCGGTACGCCGCTGGCGGCCGACTTCGACTCGCGGACCCCCGGCCGGGGAGCCGTCCGGACCGGGCCCGGCCGGATCGCCCTGTTCCAGGCGGGGTACGCGGGCGGACAGACGA